>NZ_FKLA01000009.1:2100000-2375710 GCF_900078395.1 Anaerotruncus rubiinfantis
CACGCCCGGACGGTCCTCCACCTTGGCGCGGCGGGAACCCGCCATCCGGTTGATAAACGAGGACTTTCCCGCGTTCGGCACGCCGACGATCATCATGCGAATCGGCTGGCCAGCCATCCCTTTGGCGGCGCGGCGCTCAAGCAGCTCCGAAAGCGTTTTGCGCACGAGCGGCAGAAAAGCGCCAAGTCCTTTTCCGCTGCGGCAGTCGGCCGCGAGCGCCGGGACGCCCTCGCGCGCATAATATTCGATCCAACGTTTGGTCGCCGCTTCATCCGCGGAATCGCATTTGTTGAGCAGGATGACGCGCGGCTTTTTGCCGACGAGCTTATCGATCTCCGGGTTGCGGCTCGAAGCCGGGATCCGCGCGTCTACCAGTTCCACCACAAGATCGACCAGCTTCAGATCCTTTTCCATCATCCGGCGGGTCTTGGTCATGTGGCCCGGGAACCACTGGATCGAGGGCACCGGGGCCATCGGCTGCATCATCTGGCTATCTTCTTCAAAAGGCATTATTCTCCTCCGTTACTGATGGGTGATCGCGCCCGCGTTTCCAAGCGGGAAGAACCGGAATACGGCCTTGCCCATCACCCGGTGCAGATCGATCATTCCGATGTCTTGCGTGCGGCTGTCCGCCGAATGGTTGCGGTTGTCCCCCAGGACGAACAGGGTCCCCTCCGGCACCTCCACCGGGAATTCCACATCCCGTTCGGTGAGGGTCGGCTCGTTGACATAAGGCTCGTCCAAGACCTTGCCGTTTCGCACCACAACCCCATTTTCAAAGTCGATGTCGATGAGGTCGCCCTCTTTGCCGATCACCCGCTTGATGATCGGCGGCTCGTCGCTCTGCGTGCGGTCGATGACGATGATATCCCCGTACTGCGGATCGGTATATCCGATCTGCTGCAAAATCAGCCGTTCTCCGTCATGCAGCGTGGGCACCATCGACGACCCGGAGACAAACGCGGTTCGCACAAAAAAGGTGAATACAAGCAGGATCAAAATCACCGCGAAAACGCTTGATTCAATCCATTCATAAAGCTCATTCATCGCATTTTTGCGTTTTTCGGAAGCATTGAGCGAATTCTGGATGTCGTAACGGAAATCGTCGGACCCCTCCTGCCGCTCCTGTTCCATATCATTGTCGAGATTCATTCTATTATCACCCTATCTAACGGTTTTTTCCATACAAAAACAAGATATAGTATATCATATCTTTGCCGGCGATACAACCGAGAACCTGTGAACAAACGAAAAACAGGCCGCCCTCTGGCGGCCTGCAAATCTGAGCAATCTATTACCGGATCGACTCTCTGACCTTGGCGGCTTTACCGACGCGGTCACGCAGATAGTAGAGCTTGCTGCGGCGGACACGACCGTTGCGGACCAGCTCAACCTTGTCAATATTGGGGGAATGAACCGGGAAAACCCTCTCCACACCGCAGCCATGGGCCACGCGGCGGACGGTGAAGGTTTCGGAGATGCCGCCGTGTTTTTTGGCGATAACCGTTCCCTCAAAAATCTGAATTCTCTTCTTCTCGCCCTCTTTGACCCAGACGTGAACCTTGACGGTGTCACCGATCTCGACCTTGGGCGGCTCTGCTTTGATGCAGTCGCTGGCAATGTGCTTTAAAGCATCCATCGTGCTTCCTCCTTATTTTTTCAGACATTCATTCCCATAAACTGTATGGCAGAGGACTGTCCGCTTTAATGTTCAACCCGGACCTCCGGATTGGGCACAAAGACCGTTGTGGATATACAACGTTCTTCACATGCTAAAATAGGATACCACAATCGCCTGAAAATTGCAAGCACTTTTTTACATTATTTGCAGATTTCAGCCGTTTCTCAGGCTTTCACGATCAGCGCGGCCAGACTGAGGGTGTCCGTGCCGGTGTTTTCGATGCTGTGCCCCTCCCCAGAGGCGGTGTAGGAGCAGTCTCCCGGGGAAAGGGTCTTTTCCACGCCGTTGTCATTGAGTTTCGCAGTCCCCTGCATAATATAAAAGGTTTCGCTCTCGCCGGTATGCACGTGCCACCCGATCGAACAGCCCGGTTCGAGGGTGATGACACTGAAAAGCCGGCCATGTCCGCAGAATTGCTCCGGTGTGATGAGCTGCCGCAGCTTCACAGAGCCTTTGCCGTCCCGCATATGTTCATTCACGGTGATCTTCTGGTCGTTTGCCTTTGTAACCATTTAAAATCCTCCTTCCATGCCTGTCCATCCCTATACGAAATTCATTCCGTCCCCATCAAGGATTGCGGTCCGTACCACCTGCATCCAATCCGCCTGGTAACCGCCCGCCTGCGCGAACGCATCGAGCACGAGCGACGGATTGATGTTGAGCGTCTCGCCCGCGGCTGTACGCATGGTCATGCGCACAGCGTTTTCCCCCGCCTGCAAACCGCGCACCAAAAAGTGCGGTTTCACGTCAAGGGAACGCTCCCCCTTCTTGGTGCGCTTCACCACCGGGATTTCCGGCCGCGCGCAGAAAGCTTCAAACGCCGTTTTTACGGTTTCGCCGTCCACATGGTCAAACTCCATCGTGATCTCATAGTCCGCCGAGGCGATCACGCCGGGCAGATTCACCGGCGGCTGCGCCCTGCTGGCGCGCAGCCCTTCGGGAAAGACGCCGTTGAGCCTGCTGATGACCTCCTCCATCGGCAGGCACTCGGTCAGACGGAAATCCATCGTTTCACAGACCCCTTCGTAACCAAGCGAAAGCGGCAGCGCGAAGGTCACATAGATGTGCGGATGAAAACCCTGCGTATGCCAGACCGGCAACCTGGAACGCCCCAGCGCGCGGGTGATGCACCGGGTGAGGTCAAGATGGGAAATATATTTGATCCGCCCGCGCTTTTCGAAAAAGACGCGCACCGGATAGAAAGTCCCTCCGTTACCCAAAGCAGGCACCTCCCAGCAGTTTATTCGCGCCGCATCCCGAGCAGTGATTGCGACAGTGCGGCGTGGTCGTATCGCAGTGGGCCAGCTTGTTCTCCCGGACGAGGTATGCCTTGCTCACCCCATAATCGAGATGGTCCCACGGCATCACCTCGTCGTAGGAACGGGTCCGGTTCGCATAGAACGCATAGTCCACGCCGCAGACTTCGGCAGCGTCCTCCCAGCGTTCCATCGAGAAGTAATCGGTCCAGCCGTCAAGCTTCGAGCCGCTTCGCCAGGCGTATTCGACCACCGGGCCAAGCCGCCGGTCGCCGCGTGCGAGCGCGGCCTCGAGAAAACTGGTCGGGCTGTCGTGATATTTGACCGATATCTTTTTGCTCTTCACCGTTTCGAGCAGGATCTTCTGCTTACGGCGGAGCATTTCGGTCGTATCCTGCGGCTCGAATTCAAATGGCGTGAAAGGTTTCGGCACAAAACAGGCGACCGAAACGGTCACATTCACGCCCTTGCCTTTTGGCTTTTCCGGCATATGGTAGAATTCGTCCACCACCTTCTGTGCCAGATGGATGATCCCCGCGACATCTTCGTCGGTCTCGGTCGGCAGCCCCAGCATGAAGTAGAGCTTCACATTCGTGTAACCGCCCAAAAACGCCGTCCGGCAGGTGCGCAGGACCTCTTCCTCGGTGACATTTTTGTTGATGACGTCCCGCAGCCGCTGGGTGCCGGCCTCAGGCGCAAAAGTCAGCGACGACTTGCGCACGCCGGCGATCCGGTCCATCAGCTCCTTCGAGAAGTTGTCGACCCGCAGCGACGGCAGCGCGATGTTCACCGCATCCGGCTCGGTCCAGGTAAGCATCTTATTGAGCAGCGGCTCGAGCGTCGAAAGGTCGCTTGTCGAAAGCGAGGTGAGCGAAACTTCATCGTAGCCGGTGTTATTGCAGAGATCGTGGGCGTTTTTATCGAGCGTTTCCGGGCTTTTTTCCCGGAACGGCCGGTAAATAAATCCCGCCTGGCAAAACCGGCAGCCGCGGATGCAGCCGCGCAGCACTTCCACCATCGCGCGGTCGTGCACCGCTTCCGTGAACGGCACAACAAAATTTTCCGGATAATAGACCTTGTCCAGGTCCTTGATGATCCGCTTGTGCACGACGGCGGGCGCACCGTCCTTTGGCGTGACCGCTTCAATCGTACCGTCGGCATGATAGGAAACGTCGTAGAGCGACGGGACGTAGATGCCCTCCACCTGCGCCGCGCGGCGCAAAAATTCCGTCTTGGTGCAGCCTTCGGCCTTGCAGGCCTTATAGAGATCGATCAGTTCCAGATTGACCTCCTCGCCTTCGCCCAGGATAAACAGATCGATGAAGTCCGCGATCGGTTCCGGATTGCAGGCACAAGGGCCGCCCGCGACCACCACCGGCCAAAGATTTTTCCGATCCTTTGCGCGCACCTCCAGTCCCGCGAGGTCGAGCATGTTGAGGATCGCGGTGAAACTCAGCTCATATTGCAGGGTAAAGCCAATAAGATCGAACTCGGTGATCGCATCAAGGCTTTCCAAGCCGAAAAGCGGGATTTCATTCTCCCGCATGATCTTTTCAAAATCCGCGTCCGGCGCAAACACCCGCTCGCACCAGCAGTCCTCCCGCTCGTTCTGCAAGGCGTAGAGGATTTTCATCCCGAGGTGCGACATGCCGACCTCGTAAAGATCCGGAAAGCAGAAAGCAAACCGCACATCCACCTTGGTCGGGTCTTTCACAATGCTTCCAAGCTCTCCGCCAATGTAGCGCGCCGGTTTCTGCACCTGCAAAAGTACCCGTTCGAGCGCCTTTTTCACATTCTTCAAATTCTTTACTTCCTCCCATGCGTCCAATAACGAATCTATTCTACAATAGAATAACCCGTTTTGCAAGGAAGTTTATTCCCGCAACAGGGTGAGCGCAAGATATCCCGCTGTAAACAGCAGCGTATAGTTTCCAGCGGGCAGCAACAGGAACGCCGCCCCAAAAAGCGGTGTCAGCAGCAAAAAACCGATCCATTTTCGGACAAGGTCGGCATGATCGGGTGAAAGGCGGCGCAAAAGCAGCAGCCGCAGCAGCTGGCCTCCGTCAAGCCTGCCGACCGGAAGAAGATTAAAGATGATGAGCGCCAGATTGGAAAGCGCAAACAGGTTCCAGCCGCCCCACGGCAACGCCAACAGCAGAGCGAGGGCATTTGTCAGCACACCGCCCAGATAGACGGCGGCCTCGCTCCCGTAGCCGAGCATCCCGCGCTTTTGCAGCCGCACGCCGAACGGGCAGAATTCCATCGCATCGATTTTCGCGCCGGTCAGCTTCATCATGAGGATATGCCCGCCCTCGTGCAGCAGCACAGCCGCGATTGCTGGGACGCCGATTCCGGTGCGGTCAAAGAGCATATAGAGCGCGACCACCGCAAAAAAACCAAAAGAAAATGAAAAGCGGGCGCCGCCGAACTTAAATTCCATCGGCCCGCATCCCGTCAAGTACCCATGCCGGATCATAATAGGTGCCGTCCTTACTGATTTCAAAGTGAACGTGCGGCCCGGTCGAGATACCGGTGCTGCCAACTGTCGCCACCAGTTCGCCCTGCCGCAGGTTTGCGTCCTGCGGCGCGATGATCAATTCGCAGTGACAGTAGGTAGTGGTAAGCCCGTCCCCGTGATCAAGCGTGATGAAGTTCCCGTAAATCTGTGATGACCCAATCTCCGCCACACGCCCCGGCAACGCCGCACGGATCGCCGTTCCCTGTGCAGCCGCGATGTCCACGCCGCGATGAAAATCGTCCGAATCGGTGATCGGGTGCGTCCGGTAACCAAAAGCGGAGGTCACTTTCCCGCCCGCCGGCGGGTCGACCCGCGCGGAAACCAGAATCGGTTCATCCGCACAGCTTTCGGGAGGCTGACGCGTCCCGGTTTCTTCCGGCACACCCATCCAGCCGCCCATCCCCTCCAGTTCTGCTCCAGGCTGCATCGACTCAGTTTCCTCCTGCTGCGGGCGCTTTGCAAGCAGGCCGCTGATCATCTTTCCCGCCGCATCGGCTGCGGCGTCGCGCAGCTGACCGTATTCATACGGGATTGCCGGCAGCGTCACATTGGTGGGGATCTCCACCTCCTGCGCGGTAATCAGCTGCTGGTACTGGCGTGTGAGTTCCGCCAGAAACGGCGGATTCGCGTCCACCGTCACATAGGAAAGCAGTACCAGCAGTGCGCAAAACGCAAGCTGTGCCGTCAGGACGAAAAGATTCGGATCGCGCTGTTCTTCCCTGCGCGTACTATGCAGATCCGGATACCTGCGCGCAGATGCTTTATTGGCCCGCCGCCTTGTCATCATTTTTCCCGCTCCTTTGCAGATAGACTTCTTAAGACAAGTCTATGCGGCAGCGGGTGAGGAATATGCGGGCGGTTTTGGGGCAAGTTAGAGCCGTCCGCAGCGCCAGCATCCCTAAAGGATCTTCCGTAAAATAGAACGAAGCGGCCGGGAACAAAGGTTCCCGGCCGCTTCGTCCTATTGTATGATCAGTTCTTCGATTTGATGTAAGCGTCGATCGACTCAGCCGCGGTTTTGCCTGCGCCCATCGCCAGAATGACTGTCGCCGCGCCGGTGACCGCGTCTCCGCCGGCGAAAACACCTTCCTTGGTGGTCGCTCCGGCATCGTCCGCCACAAGGCAGCCATGCCGGTTTGCTTCCAGGCCGGTAGTGGTCGAACGGATCAGCGGATTCGGGCTGGTTCCGATCGCCATGATCACCGTGTCAACATCGAGTACGAAATTGCTGCCCTCAACCGGCAGCGGACGGCGGCGTCCGGAGGCGTCCGGCTCGCCGAGCTGCATCTCCAGGCATTCGATGCCGTTCACGCGTCCGTCCTCCCCGCCCAGAATTTTGACCGGGTTATTGAGGAGCTTGAAGATAATGCCTTCCTCTTTCGCATGATGGACCTCTTCGGCACGAGCCGGGAGTTCCTCCATCGAGCGGCGGTAGACGATATAGACCGTTTCGGCGCCCATACGTTTGGCGCAGCGGGCCGCGTCCATTGCAACGTTTCCACCGCCGACAACCACGACTGCCTTCGACTTGGCAATCGGGGTGTCGTAGCCTTCCCGGTAAGCTTTCATCAGGTTGATGCGGGTGAGGTATTCGTTCGCGGAATAGACGCCCAGCAGATCCTCGCCCGGGATATTCATAAAGCTTGGCAGGCCCGCGCCGGAGCCGATAAAGACCGCCTCATAGCCCGCTTCGAACAGCTCGTCGACCGAGTCGACCTTGCCGATGACCATGTCCGGTTCGATGTCGACGCCCATCTGCACAAGTTTGCCGACTTCCTTGGCCACAATTTCCTTCGGGAGACGGAACTGCGGGATACCGTAAACAAGCACGCCGCCAGGGGTCTGCAGCGCCTCAAAAATTGAGACCTGATACCCCATCTTCGCGAGGTCGCCCGCACAGGTAAGTCCCGCCGGGCCCGCGCCGACCACAGCCACCCTATGGCCGTTCGACACCGGCTTTTCCACCTTATCGGAACCGTTTTCCATCTGCCAGTCAGCGACAAATCGCTCCAGCCGGCCGATCGCAACCGGTTCTCCCTTGATACCGCGCACACATTTTCCTTCGCACTGGTTCTCCTGCGGGCAGACACGTCCACAGATCGCGGGCAGGGCGTTTGTCAGCGCAATCTCATCGTAAGCGCCCTGGAAATCGCCCGCGGCGACCTTGGCAATGAATTCCGGGATATGTACGTTGACCGGGCAGCCGGACACGCACGGCTGGTTTTTGCAGTGCAGGCAGCGGGCAGCCTCCTCCATCGCCATCTCAGCGGTATAGCCAAGCGCGACCTCTTCAAAGTTTTTATTGCGGACATTCGGTTCCTGCTCCGGCATTGGAACCTTTTTCAAAGACATATTAGGCATTGCGTTTTCCTCCCGTTAAGCGGCATACATGCTCTCGATCCTGCGCTTCCCGCTCTTTATAGAACGCGTTGCGCTTCATCAGTTCATCGAAGTCGACCTGGTGCCCGTCAAAGTCCGGCCCATCCACGCAGGCGAACTTCATCTGGCCGCCGACCTTGACGCGGCAGCCGCCGCACATACCGGTTCCATCGACCATGATCGGATTTAAGGATACGAGCGTTTTGACGCCGTACGGTTTGGTGGTCGCCGCCACAAACTTCATCATGATAATCGGCCCGATGGCGATGACCTCATCGTATTTGTTGCCCGCGTCGAGCAGTTCCTTCAGCTTGTTGGTGACAAGCCCTTTTTCCCCATAGGTGCCGTCGTCGGTCATCATATAGAGATTGTCGCTGACCGCGTTCATCTCGTCCTCGAGGATGACAATATCCTTGGAACGGAAACCGGCGATCATATCGACCTGGATGCCCGCGTTGTGCAGCGCCTTCGCCTGCGGATAGGCAATTGCGTTGCCCACGCCGCCGCCGATAACGCAGACGCGCTTGGCCTGGGGATCAATGTGAGTTGGGACGCCGAGCGGTCCGACGAAATCGAGGATGCTGTCGCCTTCTTCCAGGTTGTCAAGCAGCCTGGTGGAAGCGCCGACGATCTGGAAGATGATCGTCACGGTGCCTTCCTCACGGTCGTAGTCAGCAATGGTCAGCGGAACCCGCTCCCCCTGCTCGTCCACGCGGAAGATGATGAACTGGCCCGCCTTTGCTTTCTTCGCAATGTGCGGCGCCTGCACCTTCATGAGCGTCACCGAGTCGTTCAGCCTTCGCTTTTGCACAATTTTATACATGCTCTCACTCCTATTTCAGGCCACGGATTGCGCGGCGCTTCTGTATAAAAACTAAATAAAAATTTATTACCAATTAATAAATTTTTATTACCGCTAACAATTATATCAATTTTTCACGCAACATGCAACTCAAAAATATAACAAACCTTTCAAAGATTTTTCGAAAGGTTTGTTAATTTTGCGTCAATCATTTGTTATTGGGAAATTTTTTTTATTTTGTTACAGTAATCTTGAATTTATAGTAAACATCTTTGTCCAAATACGACCGTCCGATCAGGTAAGCGGTTCCCGCCTTCTTGCCGTAAACCTTCACAATATTCTCATCGTCGGTTTCGTAGAGTTCCAGAATACTGCTGCTGCTGACCTCCCACTTGACGCCTGGGTCTTCGCAGTTGAGCGGATAGACGGTGCCCTTATATTCCTTCCGGTTCCCGACCTTGAGGTTCGAATCGCCCTCAATCTTCACCGACTTGGGCATCACACCGTCTTTCGGATCCGGCTCGTCCTCATCGTCGTCCTTGCTGCTGGAACCGGAATTTTTGCCGTTTCCGACCGTAATCTTAAAGCTCGCGCTCTTTTTCCCGTCGTCGTAGGCTGTCGCAGTGATGGTGGCGGTGCCGTTTTTTCTGCCCTCGACCTTACAGGACGAATCGGTTGTCGTGTTTGAGCCGATGTACGCCACATCCGGGTTGCTCGACTTCCACTTGACGCCGGTGTCCTCCGCGTTCCACGGGGTGACCGTCGCGGTGAGTTCGATGCGGGAACCAACCGCGACATGGTCGTCTCCATCGATCACAATCTTGGTGATCAGCCCGCCGGAGGTGTTCGCCTTGCCGACCGTAACTTCGCATTCGGCTGTGTAATCGCCGTCCTTGGTGGTGACGGTGATGTAAGCGGTACCTTTTGAAACGCCAGTCACCTTTCCATTTGAATCGACCTTTGCGGTATCCTTGTCATCCGATTCCCATTTGAGGTTCTTGTTGGAGGCATTGGAGGGCCTGACCGTCGCGGAAAGCTGGTAAGTCTGTCCCACGCCGATTTCGATCTCCTCCTTGTTGAGCTTCACGCCGGTCACGTCTCCGCCGCCGGAGGCTTCCTCGACGTTCACTTCGCACTCAACCGATTCACCGTCTCTGGTTTCCGCGGTGATATAGGCGATACCGCCGCCCACCGCAGTCACCTTACCAGACGAAGACACCGTCGCGACGTCCTCGTCGTCCGATTCCCAGCTCACACTGGCAGTTTTTCCGCCGATCGTGGCTTTGAGGGTATAGGTATCATCCACTTCGAGGTCGAGCGATTTCCTATTGAGGGTCAGCTCATCGGCATCCTCATCTTCGTCTTCGTCGTCCTCTTCATCTTCCTCATCTTCGTCGCCATTGTCGGTGCCTCCGCCTGAGTTGGTGCCGCCGAGGTAACTGTTGATCCCATTGGCAATTCCCTGTGCGATACGGTTTTGATACTTCGAGGCGATCATCTTGGTGTACTCGCTCTCGTTCGAAAGGAACCCGAGCTCGGCCAGCACACAGGCAAACTGCGACTGCCTGGTCATGTAGTAAAGCCCCGACTTTGCGCCGCGGTTCTCGGTCGAAAGCGCCGAAGCGACATTGGAAGAGATATTCGCTGCAAGCTGCTTCTGGAACGGGTAAAAATAGTAGACCTCGGTGCCCTTGGCCTTTGAATTGGCAGAAGTATTGCAGTGAACGCTCACCAGCACCTGCGGGTTAAACGCGGCGGCCGAAGCCATCCGGGAAGCCATCGTCGTGCCCGGCGTGAGCTGCAGGACGTTCGCGCCGCGGCTCTTGAGCTCAGCTGTGAGCTTCTTGGCAACCTCAAGGTTGATATCCGCTTCATCCTTGTCCGGATAGAATCCGAGCGCGCCCGGATCGTTGCCGCCGTGTCCGGGATCGACCACGATGCGCGCGCCGGAGAGCGCACCGGGAGAATTGTTGAAGCGCAGGACCAGTTTGTTCTGATCGTCATAGTAGGCCTTGTAGCCCAGGAAACCGCCGGTTTTCTTGAGATTCAGGGTCAGCTTCGAGCCGGACCAGTCGGCTGATGTGAACAGCGCGTTCGATTTGCCGAAGGTTTCCGACTGCGGGACAGTGGCGGTGTATTGGAAGTCGAACACCAGCTTGTTCCCATCGTACGCGACGGTAAACGGCATCTTACTGGCAGTCGTGAGGGTGACGGTCGTGTAGTCGCCCGACGATTTGACGCTCATGTTCGAGATGGAATTGTTGTCCGGCATCTGGCCGCCGGTCGTGATGTCCTTCGAATAGACCCGCACGCCGCTCTCGAGCTTCCAGTAACTGTAGGTATTTTTGCCGTTTTTATAGATAACCTCGTCTCCGTAGGTCTTATCCACCGTGCCTTTGGGCAGCGGGAAATAGTTCGCGCTGGAGTTGTCGTTCAGGGTGTTGGTTGGGAAGGTCTCGGCCTGATCTGCCACCACCTGCACCACGACGCCGTCGCCCATCTTCGCCTTTTTATTGACCGTGACCGCAGCGCCTTCGAGCGTCTTTTTATGCCCGTCCGCACTTACCGCCGTGAACGAAATGGTGCCCATTTTCGTCGCGGATTCGGAAGCGTTGGGCGCGGTGAACACACCGGTGTAGAGCTTGTAGCCGGAATCCCGGTCGGTCTCGTCGTCCTCGGTGTCCGAAACAGACAAAGTCACGTTCTGTCCGCCGATCGAGGCTGTGACGGTCGAACCCTCGTACGCAAGCGCGCTGACCGTGACCGCCATGCCGCCGTCCACATTCAGGCTGCCAACCGGCTGCACCTCCTTGAGGACGATGATCTCGCGGGTGATATTGTAGGTGAAGGTCTTGTTCTTGTGCGAAATGGCAAAGGTATTTAGCCCTTCCTTCAAATCCTCCCGGATAGTGAAGTAGCCGCTCTCATTGCGCGGAACGTCCTCCCCGTTGATCGTGACCGGCTCGCGCGGGTCGCTCGCGCCCTGGAAGGTCACAGTCGGCTCCTGCGTCTTATAGGTGAGCTGCGCGGGCTTGCTGATCGACAGCTGCTGCAAAACGTAAGTCTCGTCGATCTGGTTATTCATGTACTGAATCATCTGGGTGGTGGTGCCGCCGCTGTCGGCGCGCAGCGCTTTGAGGGAATTGAATACGCTGCCCTGCCCAACACCCATGTTCTCAAGGTCGATAAGCTGTTTTGAAAGCTGCTCCATGACCTGCCAGCCGTAGGATTCCACGCCGAGCTTTTCGTTCGCGTGCAGCGTGTACAGGGTGGTGCCGGACGTTCCGGCCACATTCGACCACCATTGCGCAACCGTGCGGAACGGTGCTTTGGGGTCGGTAGTGGAATCGAGGTTCCTGAGCAGCACAAAATCGAACATACCGCTTTCCACCCAGGCTTTGGTATCCGCGTTCCCGCTGCCGAGCGCGGTGAAATCCGCCGATGTTTCGGAGCCGTCCGCATTTGCGGTATTGTTTTCCCACACCGCGTCGGCCAGAAGCCCCACCTGGGTACCCGGCGCATGCTCCCGGACCGAAGCGGCTGCCGCCGCGACCATGGCGCGCGGGACCTGGCGGAGATAGTTATAATAACCGATGCCGCCGCCTGCCCGCAGGTACTGGGCGTAACTGTCCGCGGCGGCGGTGTTGTAGTAGTTGCTCAGCAGGATGCCGTCAAATTTGTACTTCTCGGCGAACTCCCCGATGTTGTCGATAATCTCGTCGAGCGTGTCGCCGTCCGCGCTGGCCGCGCGGCGGTAGCTGCCATCCTCATTGGCAAGGTCGCTCACATCGTAGGTCGCATAGACATAAAAGCCCATGTCTTTGGCTTTGGTTGTTATGTAATCGGTGCAGTCGAGCTCGGATTCCTTCATCTGCAGGGCGGAGGAATCAAACAGCACGCTGTTTTCATACTTGGTATCGATGATGATGCTGTTCATCGTCAGGTCCTTCGCCGCGGCGAGTGCCTGGTCGATCTGCGACGCCAGCGTCGCCTTCGAAACGTCGTCGCCGGTCAGGTAGTCCCGTCCCGCCACCAGCATAACGCCTTTCATCTCATCCGGAACGTTGAAGTAAACCGGCTCATCCGTGGGTTCTTCTTCCGGTTCTTCTTCCTCTTTTTGCTCGGAGGATTCGTCGCCAAAGCTGCTGTCCGGCTCTGAGGACTCGTCCTGAGGTTCGCTTTCGTCCTCGTCCGCCGAAGCCATCGCTTCCACATCCGAGGAGGACGGCTTGTCCGCGCCGGAAAAATAATCTTTCCCAACAAAAGCCAAAACGCCCGTCAGCAGCGTCACCACAAGAAACGCGGCCACCAGGACGATCGTGATTTTATTCGGGTTTGGGGCTTTTTTTGCCACGCGGTTTCCTCCCCGGCGCCGGAAAACCCGACGCGTTCATTTTGTCAGGGCGCGCGGAGAATTTTCCGCGCGCCCGCCGGATCAAAACAGGTTTTGCAGGTTCTGGCATTCAGCTTCGATCTGCGCGCCGCCCTGCCCGAACAGCGAATCGTAGCTATAGACCGCGATCCCGCCGTAATGCGAATTCTGACGCGCGGTTTTGACCATCCGCGCGAGCAGGTCGGTGGTGCCGATCCACTCATTTTTGCCGGCTCCGGCCCATTCGTCAACCACGCCGACCTTATAGCCCGCCAAACCGACATAAAGCCGGACCCCGTCCGTCTTGATCATCCCGTTCCATTTGGCGACCGTTTCTTCATATGGACAGGTATCATTCTGGTAGCCGTAGTAAACCTGCGGCAGGATATAATCGACATAACCGGGATTCGCGAGCCATTTGCCCACGTCGGCAAACTGGCTTTCGTAATTGATCTTGGTGTTGCCCTGCGGGCTGATGCCGAAAATGCAGTCCGGGTCAAGCTCCTTGACCGCCGCGTAGACCTCCCGCACCAGGGTGTTGACGTTTTCCCTTCTCCAGTCGGCATGGCCCAGCTTACTGCCCGATTTCTGATAGGAGGCCCGGTCGAAGGAAAGATCGCTGGTCGGATAGAAATAGTCGTCGAAGTGGATGCCATCCACATCGTAATTTTTCACAATTTCCTTTACACCGTTTACAATCAGCTTGCGCGCGTCGGCGCTTCCGGGATTGTAGTAGACCCCGCCGTTCCAGGAAAGCGCCGCGTCATTACCCGCGTTCAGCCATTTCTTCGCCTGGTTGGAGGAAGCCATCTCAGGCGTCGCCGAAACCCGCACCCGGTAAGGATTGAGCCACGCCTCGATACGCAGGTCATATTTGTCCGCCGCCGCGCACATCACCGCGAGCGGATCGTAACCCGGATTCTTCCCCTCGGTGCCAGTGATGCGGGCCGACCAAGGGAAATAATCAGAATCATAATAAGCGTCACCAAATGGACGCACCTGCGCGAACACAGTGTTGAATCCGAAGTCCGCGATCTTTTGGAAAGCGGCGTCGATATTCGCGGTGAACTGCGCCTCATTTTGGCCCTTGATCATCGCGTCGAGGTTCAGATAGGAAAGCCATACCCCACGCATTTCATCCGGTTGGTTGTCGGGAGTCTGCTGCGCCGCATCCGCGGAGGCGGAAAGCTGCACCAGCTCACCCGGCAGCCGCTCGTCCAAAGCGGACGGGACCTCCACGCCATAGACGGTCTTGGAGTTTGTCCGGGTCAGATAGACGTCCTCCCGCGTGTCATTTCTATCGGACGGTTCCCCGCTTGTCCGCTGGCAGCCCGCCGCGCCGGCAAGCAGGAATACCGACAGTATAACAGATAAAATCCTCTTCATAAAATTTTCCCTTTCTGCGTGAAAACTCATCTTCATATTACACGTTTCGACGATTTTAGTCAATCGTTTTGGACAATCTTATCCGCCGGGAATTGACTTTTTCAACTTTTGGTATAAACTAAAGAAAAAGGCCTTCGGAGGTTTCCATGTTCTTTATAGGTATATTCGGTTCCGATTCCAAAGTAGTACCGGTCGGGCAGATTTCCGGCGTGGTTTGTCCCGTCTGCGGCAAGACCGTCTCAATGAGCGTCTGCCGCAGTTACAGTTACATCCATTTTTTCTTCATCCCGGTTATCAAATACCATTCGGTCTACATTGCCACCTGCCCGCAATGCGCGAGCGTTTTCGAGCTGTCTGCCGAAACCGGCAAGCAGATCCAGCACGGCGGCCTTGCAGAGGCCCGGCCCGGCGACTTGAAACTGCTGCGCAGCAACCTCGTTCCGCGCTGCCCGGCCTGTGGCGCGGCCCAGTCGGAGGACAGCCTCTTTTGCAATAAGTGCGGCGCAAAGCTCTGATTGCTGCCGGAAAACGACAAAAACCGCCCTGCCAAAGATTGGCAGGGCGGTTTTCCTTTTTATTTTTTCGTTTCCGCCTGTCCGTCCACAATTCCCTCGCAGACCCGGCGCAGATAGTTAGAGCCGCTCGAAAGCGCCAGCACAACCGCCAGCGAGTGCGATGCGCTGGAAAAGTCCCCATCCGCGCCGATCCAGCCCAGCAGAAGCGCCGGAAGCTGCTCACGCAGCTTTTCCTTGAGCCGCAGCGATTCGCTGTAGGCCGCCTCGAAATCCGCAGGTTCCGACACATTTTGCATCAGCACGCGGATGTCCGCAAGCGAAAGGTTCTGTTTGAGGTTCAGGATACAGAGCAGCTGCATGAGCTGCGCGCGGGAATACTTTTTACCTTTGACGGGTAAAATAAGGCGTTCCTTGCTGTAGTTATTCACCATTGTTTTTGTCAGCAGCTTGTCGTCCGGACGACGCTTGTTTGCAGCAAGCCCCTCATCGAACAGGGTAAGGATCTGATCCATATAGAGATCAAGTCCCGGCAGGCGGGCGGGCGTCAAATCCGCGTCGTCCAACGCTTTTTCCAGATAATTTTCCAGCTTTTTCATGCGAACACCTCTTTTTCCAGATAGGTCTATTCTATAACAGATTGTGAACTTTTGCAAGATACGGTTGTATTTTCTTTTTTATGTGATATTATAATTATATAAAGTAGTTTTTAACTCTATATTATAGACTGGAAGTGATCTTATGCCGCGTATTTTCCTGCGTGCCCGCGATCCGATCAGCAGCTATTCGCATTTTATTGGCGCGGGGCTTTCGCTCGTCGGGCTGATTGTGATGGCTGTCCATCTCGCGCTGAAACCAGCCCCCACCCCGCAGCTCGTCATATCCTGCCTGCTTTTCTGCCTTTCGCTGATCGCGCTTTACTGTGCCAGCGGAATCTATCATTTTTCGATGGCCTCTGAAAAGGTGCTCCTCGTCCTGCGCAAGCTGGACCATGCCATGATCTATGTTCTGATCGCCGGAACCTATACCCCGCTGCTGCTCAACCTGCTGCCTAAACCCGGCAATGTGATCTTCACCACGGTGATGTGGGGGATCGCCGCCGCGGGCATTGGGATGAAACTATTGTGGATGAATGCTCCGCGCTGGCTTGGCACCACGCTCTACATCCTCATGGGATGGGCAATTGTCGTCGACCTGCCCGCCCTTGGACAACTCCCCGTTTTCGGGATTGTCCTGCTGGTTGCCGGCGGCCTTTCCTATACAGCCGGCGGGATTATCTACATGGTGAAACATCCAAATTTTTCCGACCGCTTCGGGTTTCATGAGTTCTTCCATCTGTTTGTCATTCTAGGCAGCCTCTGCCACTATTTTATGGTGCTGCTTTACATCGCATAGTTGCGCAAAACATCCGGTTATGATATCCTTTTCCTGTAACTTTCGCGGAAAGGGGCGGATTGTTTGGATTGGAAGCTGAGTTTCGGTTCGGTAGGGCTGATTGCGCTGATCCTTACGGGAGGGCTCGTCTGGTACAATATTCAGAACGCCCCACGGGAGGTGCCGCCAAGCATTTCCTTTTCCGAACCCGCTGTGATCAATCCATATCCGGAATTGGAAGGCGTCCACATCAATATCAACCGCGCCACTGTCGAGGAGCTGCAGCAGCTTCCCGGAATCGGCGAAACAAAGGCGCAGGCGATTTACGATTATGTACAGGCCTGCGGCGGGATCAAAAGTTTCCGTCAGCTGCTCGATGTCGAGGGTATCGGCGAAAAGACGCTGCGGAATATCCAACCGTATCTGACCATTTCCCCTCCCGATAAAAAAGGGCAGCCATAAAATATGGCTGCCCTTTTTTATCGGATTTTCGCCTATTCGCCGGAAACTTTGCCGCTTCCTTCATTTTTTGAGGTCGTCCTTTAACTTCTTAACCCCCCGCCTCACCGTTTCCATTTTTGAAACATGCTCCTGTCCGCTGTAGCTGTCGATAATGCTTTTGCATTCGTCATCGAACTTTATCGTCATCTGGTGCGGTTTGGGGTTGTCGGTTGGACGGCCCATTTTTTTCGTTCCCAATTTATCACCCCACTTTGGAACTTCCAAAGTATATCACATAAGAAATTCTAAAGTCAAGTGTATTTTGAATAAATTAAGATAACAAAAACGGACGCTTCGTCAGAAGCGTCCGCTTTTGTTGGAGCGGGTTACGAGGTTCGAACTCGCTTCCCCACCCCACAAAAGCTGCGCTTTCGCGGGGACCCCGAACCTCCGAATAAAAAATCGGTGGAGGCAGCGAGTTCTTCGCAAAATGCAAAAGAACGTCTCTTCCGAGACGTTCTTTTTGTTGGAGCGGGTTACGAGGTTCGAACTCGCTACCTCCACCTTGGCAAGGTGGCGCTCTACCAAATGAGCTAAACCCGCGAATGGTGCCTTCGGTCGGAATCGAACCAACGACACGAGGATTTTCAGTCCTCTGCTCTACCAACTGAGCTACAAAGGCACATCTGCAATGCCCAGCAGAGGCGGAAAAAGAAAATGGCGACCCGGATGGGGCTCGAACCCACGACCTCTAGCGTGACAGGCTAGCGTTCTAACCAACTGAACTACCGGGCCACATATGGTGGGAACTACAGGGCTCGAACCTGTGACCCCCTGCTTGTAAGGCAGGTGCTCTCCCAGCTGAGCTAAGCTCCCAAAACTCTGCCGGTGGAGTCACCCACAAGCGACGAAAATTATTATACTATGTCGGATTTAAAATGTCAACCCATTTTTTTGCCAAAAACGAGAAAAATTTATCCCGCTCGCGCAAGTCCGCGCAACCGGCTCATCCATCCCTTTTGACAACAATTTTAGGATGAACCATCCTGATAATTTTATGCACGCGGTAAAAACTATAAAAACAGGGAGGTGAGCGATATGCTCGAAAAAAATAAATTTATCAACCCGAACCGAAAATCGAAAAAGGTCCTTCATGGAAACTACGCGCGGATCGATCCAAATGCCGAGATCACGAGCGCGTTCATCAACCAGGCAATCAGCCAGGTGGATGGTTCTGCCGACGGCGTCCCACACACAAGCGAACAGAATGTGGCCCATACGCGCGACTGGGTCAGCGAAAGCAAAAAATGAAACCCAAACCGGGCCTGTCCAGCTGGACAGGCCCGGTTTTTATCACAGGAAGCATTCCACTTCTTTGCGCGCTTTATACATTGTTTCCAGCAACAGCCTGATTTTGTTCGCATTGAAATCCCGCGCTTTTGCCGGGCAGATCCTGACGCAGCGCATGCAGGAAATGCACTTTGCCTCGTCGATCGCAAGCGTCTCGGGATCGATCGCCCCAGTCGGACAGCCCGCCGCGCAGGTACCGCAGCGGCTGCAGCGGGAATCATCCAAAGTCATCTCCTTTTGGGCCGGGAATTTCTTTTTCGGATTTTCGTCTCCCGGAAACTTTGCGGGAGAAAAATCTCCCTTCGCCAGCTTTTCCCGTACCTTCTGCGCGTACCGGTCAAACGCCTCCATATCGGCGGCGTCCGGCCTTCCACTTCCCAGCTTCTCTGAATAAATATGCGGGATAATACAGGCAATCCCACCGATACAGCGAAATCCCCGCGCTTCCAGGAGGCGTTTCATCTGCGCGAGCGCATCGTCGTAATGCCGGTTGCCATAGGCCGCCATAACGACGCAGGGTGTCCCCTCCCCTTTCAGGTTTTCCAGCAATCCGTCCACCGGCGGAATCTGTCCGGAATAAACCGGGCAGGCGGCAAGCAGCAAATCTTCTCCGCCAAAGGCATATTGCTGTTCCCGGCCCGCCGGGGTTGTCAGATCGATCATCTCCGCGTCCATGTCCAGTTTCTTTGCAAGCAGCCCAACCGCCCGCTTTGTTCCGCCTGTCGGGCTGAAAAAGGCCGCTTTCACCTGAAAATTCGTCATCTTGACCGCTCCTTCCAAAATACTTCTTTTTTCATTGTAACGCAAACCCGTCCAAAAAGCAAAAAGCCCGATGCGAAAACGCATCGGGCCCTCCGGAAAGCCTTATTTTTTCTTGCGTCCCTCGAACTCCTTGTTCGCAAGCACCACCACGCCGGTAAGCGCGAGCAGGCCCAAAAGGTTCGGGATGACCATGAGGCCGTTGAACATATCCGACATATCCCATACAAGCTTGACTTTGAGGGTGGAACCGACAATCACGAAGAGCACGACCAGCGCCGCGTAGATCTTGACCGCCTTATTGCCGAACAAGTATTTGACGTTCTGTTCCCCAAAGAAGTACCAGCCAATGATGGTGGAAAATGCGAAGAACAGCAGGCAGATTGCAATGAATACATTGCCAAGATGCCCATAGAAACTGGTGAACGCACTCTGCGCAAGTTCGACGCCGTCAAGGCCGTTATTGAACACGCCGGTGATAACCACAACCAGCGCGGTCATCGTCAAAACGACAAATGTGTCGATAAAGACGCCCATCATCGCAACCAAACCCTGTTCGCAGGGATGGTCGACCTTCGCCATCGCATGCGCATGCGGGGTGGAACCCATACCGGCCTCATTCGAGAAGAGTCCGCGCGCCACGCCGTAACGGACGGCCGTTTTCACAGTGATGCCAACCGCGCCGCCCATAACCGCCTGCGGGTCAAACGCGCCGATAAAAATCTGCGCAAACGCATGGCCGATATTTCTGAAATTGGCAAGGATGATGATGAGCGAACCGAGCACATAGAAAACCGCCATGATCGGGACAATCTTCTCGGTGACCGAAGCGATGCGCTTCACGCCGCCGAGGAAGATGAATCCCGCAACAACCGCGACAATCACGCCGACCAGCAGTTTGTTGACGCCGAAAGCCGATTCAAACGCCACACCGATCGAGTTTGACTGCACCATATTTCCCATGAACCCAAGCGCAAAGATGATGAGCACCGAAAAGGTAGCTGCAAGGATCTTTCCAAAGGTACCTTTAAACGCTGCTTTTATGTAGTAGACCGGGCCGCCGGTTACATGGCCGTCAATGCGGGTTTTATACTTCTGGGCAAGGGTCGCCTCACCGTAGATGGTGGCCATGCCGAAGAAAGCCGACAACCACATCCAAAAGATCGCGCCAGGTCCGCCCGAAGCGATCGCAGTCGCCGCGCCTGCGATATTTCCGGTTCCCACCTGCGCCGCGACCGCTGTCGCAAGCGACTGGAACGAGCTCATCCCCTCATGATCTGCTTTTGCGCCGCGCAGCTTGATATTTCCGAACACCGCCTTGAACGCCTGCGGGAATTTACGGATCTGCACAAATCTGAGCCGGATGGTAAACCAGATTCCGGTTCCGCACAGCAAAAACAGCAGTGCGAAATCCCACAAAAAGTGGTTTACATTCTTTACGATCTCTGCCACAAAATCCAAAACACAACACTCCTATGCATCATTTTGCGCAACCGTCCGCCATTGGCGCACAGTTGTACATGCAACTTGTATATGATAGCATAAAAAGTCTTGTTGCACAAGTATCTTTTCGCCTTTCTGTCCGCTTTCAACAAAAAAAGAAAAAAAACGACTGTCCACTACCGGAGTGGATCCTCCGGGAAACATATTCCGCACCGTGCAAGGCATAGATATAGACCGAAGTAACAGATGGAAGTGATTCGATTGAAAATCCTTGACAAGATTATTTTCCCGCTCGCGCTCGCACTGGTCGTTTCGATCGCCGGGCTCGCGGTGCGCATTGCTGTCCCAACCGCCGCTCAGCCGCAGCCGGAAGGGATCGAGCTGCCGGTCGCAATGTATCACCATATTCTGAAAGAGGAAGCGCGCCTCAATAAATATACCATCTCCCCCGATGAATTCCGCAGCGATATGCAGTATCTCAAGGACAGCGGCTACACGCCAATCGTCATACAGGACCTTCTCAACTATGTGCAGGACGGCGTCCCGCTGCCTGAAAAGCCGGTGATGATCACCTTCGACGACGGATACGAAAGCTTCCATGAATATGCCTTCCCCATCTTAAAGGAATTTGGCTTCAAATCGGTCTTTTCAGTCGTGGGAACCCTCGCCGACCAGTACAGCGAGGTCGACGACCACCACATCCGTTATTCCCACTGCACCTGGAACCAGCTCGGCCTTCTGCATGAAAGCGGCCTTGTCGAAATCCAGAATCATTCTTACAACCTGCATATAAACGACAAGGGCCGCCACGGCTCCAAAATGAAATCGGGAGAAAGCGCGCTGACCTACCAGAATATGCTGTTGGAGGACCTTGGCAGGCTTCAGGCTGAATGCGCCGAACATCTCGACGGCTACCAGCCGTCCTGCTTCACCTATCCGTTTGGGCAGATCAGCAAGGAGGCGCTCCCCGTTATTAAGCAGCTGGGTTTTAAAGCCGCCCTCACCTGCGAGGAAAAGCTCAATTACATCACCGGCGACCCGGAACAGCTTTACCACCTGCGCCGGTTCAACCGGCCGCACGGCACCTCAATCCAGACGATTTTCGAAAAAGCACAGGGAAAATGACCCTTGTTTTATGCCGCCCGTGCTGGTATAATAAGTCATAAGCAACATCAATTTGACCCGACCCCAAGGGAGCAAACCGCGGAGGAGGGCTGCAAAACAGAATCGAGATTGACCTGCGCGCAGAGGGTTCGACCCGAACACAAAGGCGGATAGAATCGGTTTTTTCGACGTACCGCGCCTTTTTGCGCGGTACGTCTTTTATTTTAATTTTGAAAGGAAGCAAAAAGATGGAAACCAGGATTGCACTTATAGGCATCATTGTGGAAGACATGGATGCCGTCGGGCGGCTCAACGCCATCCTGCACGATTATAACCAATACATTGTCGGACGGATGGGCATCCCCTACCACCAGAAGTGCGTCAGCATCATCAGCGTGGTGATCGACGCTCCAAACGACGTCATCAGCTCGCTCTCCGGCAAGCTGGGGATGGTCCCCGGCGTCAACATTAAAACGGTCTATTCGAAGCTTTCCACCGGAAAGGATGGCACAGCTTGCGGGAACTGATCGACCGGCTCGAAGCCGAGCGCACCCTGCCACCCGGGGACTTTGTCCGGCTGCTCACCGGCTTTGACCGGCAGCTTTGCGACTACCTCTTTGAAAAATCCCGCCGCGCCGCGCGGGAGCGCTTCGGGAACCGGGTGTATATCCGCGGGCTGATCGAGTTCACCAACCACTGCAAATGTGATTGCCTATACTGCGGTATCCGGCGCAGCAACCAAAAAGCCCGGCGTTACCGGCTCACCCTGCCGGAAATCCTTTCCTGCTGCGAAAACGGCTACGCGCTCGGGTTTCGCACTTTTGTGCTGCAGGGCGGCGAGGACCCGTATTTCACCGACGAACGACTCTGTGAAATCGTACGGCAGATGAAACGCTCCTGGCCGGACTGCGCCGTAACTCTTTCCGTGGGGGAAAAAACCGAAAGAAGCTACCATCTGCTGCGGGAAGCGGGCGCCGACCGATATCTGCTGCGGCATGAAACCGCTGATCCGGAACATTTCGCGCGCCTGCACCCGCCCACGCAGACGCTCACAAGCCGTATGGCCTGCCTTAACACTCTCAAACAACTTGGCTTTCAAACCGGCGCCGGATTTATGGTCGGCTCGCCCTGGCAGACGCCGGAAACCCTTGCCGCGGATCTGCGGTTCCTGCACGATTTTGACCCGCAGATGGTGGGAATCGGGCCGTTCATTCCGCACGCGGACACGCCTTTCAAAGATTTCCCTACTGGCGGGCTGGAGCTGACGCTGTTTCTGCTCGGGCTCGTGCGGCTGATGCTTCCGGACGTGCTGCTTCCCGCCACCACGGCGCTCGCCACCATCGCTTTGGACGGGCGTGAACGTGGGATTCTCGCCGGTGCGAATGTGGTGATGCCAAACCTCTCTCCCACCGGCGTACGCGAAAAATACACCTTATATAACGGCAAGCTCTGCACCGGCGATGAAGCGGCTGAAAGCCGCGCCCGACTGCAGGCGAAGATGGAGTCCATCGGCTACACCCTCACCGCCGAGCGCGGCGATTACCGGCGTCTGAACAGCCCGGAATCCTGATGGCAAAGCGCACGCTGCTCCAAAGGGATTCCCCGCCTGCGATAGAGAAAAATGATATGATAGGAGTCCTGCACCATGTACAATCCGAAGTCGAAGATCGCGACCGAATTTATCGACGATACTGAGATCAAGGAAACCCTCGCCTACGCGGAAAAAAACAAGGATAACTTCCCGCTGATCGACGAAATCCTCACGAAAGCCGCCACCCTCAGGGGCCTTTCCCACCGGGAGGCCGCCGTGCTGCTCGAATGCGACGACCCGGCCTACCTCCAGAAGATTTTCTCCCTTGCAATGGACATCAAGGAGAAAAATTACGGCAACCGCATCGTGATGTTCGCGCCGCTCTACCTTTCCAACTACTGCGTCAACGAATGCCGCTACTGCCCATACCACCATCACAACAAGCACATCGCCCGCAAGCAGCTTTCGCAGGAGGACATTGTCCGCGAAGTCACCGCTTTGCAGGACATGGGGCATAAACGCCTCGCACTTGAAACCGGCGAAGATCCGGTCAACTGCCCGATCGAATATGTGCTCGAAAGCATCAAAACCATCTACAGCGTCAAGCACAAAAACGGCTCGATCCGCCGGGTGAATGTGAATATCGCCGCGACCACCGTCGAAAACTACAAAAAACTCAAGGACGCGGGCATCGGAACCTATATCCTCTTCCAGGAGACCTATAACAGGGAGAGCTATGAATACCTGCATCCGGCGGGCCCAAAGAGCAACTATGCCTACCACACCGAAGCGATGGACCGCGCGATGCAGGCGGGCATCGACGACGTGGGCTGCGGGGTGCTGTTCGGCCTCAATCTTTATAAATACGACTTTGTAGGCCTTCTGATGCACGCAGAGCATCTGGAGGCGGTGTTCGGCGTGGGGCCGCATACCATCAGCGTCCCGCGCGTGCGCACCGCCGATGACATCGATCCGGACGAATTCAATAACGCCATCTCGGATGAGATTTTTCAGAAAATTGTGGCCGTCCTGCGTGTGGCGGTCCCCTACACCGGCATGATCATCTCCACCCGTGAATCCCAGACCACCCGGGAAAAGGTCCTGCATCTTGGCATTTCGCAGATCTCCGGCGCGTCCCGCACCAGTGTCGGCGGCTATGCCGAAAAGGAGGAGGAGAACTCCGCCCAGTTCGACGTCAGCGACAACCGCACCCTCGACGAGGTTGTCTCCTGGCTGATGGATCTGGGGCACATCCCGAGCTTCTGCACCGCCTGCTACCGCGAAGGCCGCACCGGGGACCGGTTCATGAGCCTTGTGAAAACGCAGCAGATCGGCAACTGCTGCCAGCCCAACGCGCTGATGACCCTCAAGGAATATCTGATGGACTATGCCTCGCCCGAGACCCGCGCAAAAGGCGAAAAAATGATCGCCCAGACCATCCCGCTCATCCCGAACGAGAAAGTGCGCCGCCTTACGGCAGAGCGCCTCGCTGACATCGAAATTGGAAAACGGGATTTTCGGTTTTAAAAAGATGCAAAAAGCCCCGCCGCATTATGCGGCGGGGCTTTCCTATTCCTATCAGTTCACGCTTTTCCGGCGCAGCCGAGCACTTCATTGATCTTGTGCGCGACCATCTCCCGCACCGCGTCGCGGGCCGGGGTCAGGTACTGGCGCGGATCGAAGTGATCCGGATGCTCCGCCATGTGTTTGCGGATCGCAGCGGTCATCGCAAGGCGGATGTCCGAGTCGATGTTGATTTTGCAGACGGCGGAACGCGCCGCATCCCGCAGCATCTCCTCCGGGATGCCGATGGCGTCCGGCATCTTGCCGCCGAACTGATTGACAATCGCAACCTGGTCCTGCATGACCGAGGAAGCGCCGTGCAGCACGATTGGGAAGCCCGGCAGACGGCGGGAAACCTCTTCGAGGATATCAAAACGCAGCTGCGGTTTCTGGCCGGGTTTGAACTTATATGCGCCGTGGCTGGTGCCAATGGCGATGGCAAGCGAGTCAACGCCGGTCTTGGAAACGAATTCCTCGACTTCGGCCGGGTTCGTGTAGGAGGCGTCCTCCGCGCTCACGTTGACCGCGTCCTCGATTCCGGCAAGCTTCCCAAGCTCCGCCTCGACGACCACGCCGCGGGCATGCGCGTAATCGACCACCCTTTTGGTGACCTCTATATTCTCCTGGAAGCTGCGGGAGCTGCCGTCAATCATAACCGAGGTGAAACCGCCGTCAATGCAGGATTTGCAGGTTTCAAAATCCGGGCCGTGATCCAGATGCAGGGCGATCGGGATGTCACCGCTGTCCGCAACAGCCGCTTCCACCAGCTTGATCAGGTAAACGTGCTTTGCGTACTTACGCGCCCCAGCGGATACCTGCAGGATAACCGGCGCTTTCAATTCGGAAGCAGCTTCGGTGATCCCCTGGACGATTTCCATGTTGTTGACGTTGAACGCGCCAACTGCATAACCGCCATCATAGGCTTTTTTGAACATCTCGGTAGTAGTTACCAACGGCATGTAAACACAACTCCTTTTCCTCATTCGGGTTACTATTCTGTGACCGTTTTGATTATAACATTTTCACGGGAAAATACAAGCTGATTTGGTCACTTTTGCTCAATTGTTCCGAAAAGTCCGGATTCCATCCCAAAGATGCGTTGTAAATGCACAAAAAGCCCGGCGCCAAAACCTTTGTTTTGGCGCCGGGCCGGAAAGGGAACCTGTTTATTCGTAGCGCAGCGCCTCGATCGGATCAAGTTTTGCCGCTTTGTTCGCCGGATAATACCCGAAGAACACGCCGATTCCCATTGAAAAAGCCACCGCGACCAGCACGATCGAAAGCGAAGGCCAGCCCGGCGCGCCGAGCGCGACCGAACCCAGCCGGCCGAGCGTCGTGCCGAGCAGCACGCCGATCGCCCCGCCGATGAGGCAGATGATCATCGATTCGACGATAAACTGCACGCGGATGGCGCTGTTTTTCGCGCCGAGCGCCTTTCTGGTGCCGATTTCCCGGGTGCGTTCGGTGACCGAGACAAGCATGATGTTCATGACGCCGATTCCGCCAACCAACAGCGAAATCGCCGCGATCACCGAGATGGCCAGCTTCATGGTATCCATCATGGAGGTCATGCTGCCGATCATGCTGTCCATATTTTCCGCGAAGACCTCCACGTACTTGTTGCCGCGGTAGAAAGCCTTGTTAAAGAATGCTTCGCTTCGCTGTGCGAAGTCCTCCACGTCCACACCGGGTTTTGCCTTGACTTGGATACCGTAGTAGTTCTCAATCGTATCGCTCGCGCCGCCGTCCAGAGCGATCTGCTTGGCCACTCCGGTGGGCACAATCACCAGATTGTTGGTATCCCCCACCATCCCCGCCATCATACCCGTGACCTCATAATGATAGAGGCCCACAATAGTGAAAGTGTAAAGCCCCTGGGAGGCGCGCACCTTGATCTCCTGACCAAGCGCCTGCTGTTGGGGGACGCCGGGGAAGAGCTTCTCCGCCATCTTTTCCGAGATGACCGCCACCTGTTTGTCGCCGCTGACCTCCCGTTCGGAGATATCATGCCCGGCAACGATTTCAATGTTCTGAATGCCAAGGGCGTTCGCGTTGATGCCAAGCATATTGATATCTTCCTGTTTGCGGCCCACCTGAACCTGCCCGGGGCCGACATTCACGGTGGCGCCCCAGACGTCAATTTCATCTCCGAACTGTTCGTTGTAGATTGCAAGCATTTCGTCGCTGATGTAATCTTCCTTTTCGTACTGGCGGTTCCAGTTGGTATTGCCGTTTTCATCCGGCTTATCAGTGATCCTGAGCTGAAAGCTGTTCGCGCCCATGTCCGCAAAAACACTGGTGACCGACGCTGTCATCGAATCACCCACTGTGACGATCGTGATGACCGACGAGATGCCGATGATGATGCCCAGCATGGTTAAGAGCGCGCGCATCTTATTTGACCGCAGGCCGTTGACGGCGAGCTGGATGTTTTCCCTCAGGTTAAGCATGCACCGCACCTCCCTGCCGCACACCGGTAATCTGCCCGTCGCTGATGGTGACGATCCGCTCGGTTTCCGCGGCCAGCTCCGGGTTATGGGTAATGAGCACGATCGTCTTGCCCTGTTCCTGATGCAGCCGGTGGAAAAGATCCATGACCAGCCGTCCGGTTTCACTGTCAAGCGCGCCGGTCGGTTCGTCCGCGAGGATGATCGACGGGTCGTTTGCCATGGCGCGTGCAATCGCCACACGCTGTTTCTGACCGCCGGAAAGCTCGTTTGGCTGGTGTTTCATCCGGTCGGCCATCCCCACCTGCTCAAGCAGCTCTTTAGCGCGCGCGTTGCGCCTGCCCGCCGGGACACCCGCATAGAGCATCGGCAGCGCGACATTTGAAAGCGCGCTGGTGCGCGGGATGAGGTTAAAGGTCTGAAAAACGAACCCGATTTTGCAGTTTCGGATTTCAGAAAGCATATCGTCCGGGACATCCCGCATCGGGACGCCATCGAGGGTATAATCGCCCAGCGTAGGGCGGTCAAGCGCGCCGACGATGTTCATCAGTGTCGACTTGCCTGAGCCGGACTGCCCCACGATCGAGACAAATTCCCCTTTGCGCACCGTGAGGTCGATGCCCTTCAGAATGGTGAGCTCATTCGGCTGGCCGATGTAAAAGCGCTTAATGATTCCGCGCATGTCAATAATCGGACGCTGCGCGGCGTTTTGCTTCATGTCACTCATCCGGCCACAGCCACCCCATTCATCGCCGCCATGCCTGCCGGCAGCGGCCTTACTTCGGTTCCGTCGGTGATACCGGCGGGGCTTGAAATAATCGGCATGCCGTCGGTGAGCTCCGGTGCGGAAATTTCAAGGTAAAAGTCGGTCTCCATCCCCGCCTGTACCGGGATGGATTTGGCGATGGTCCGGCCTTCCCCGTCGGTCGTAGTGGTATAAACGACCTCCTGCCCTTCCTGGTTTGTTGCAACCGCCTCGAACGGCACGGCATAGACGCCCGCCTTTTCAGCCGCGATCACATTGAGACGCACATTCATGCCGACACGCAGGCCGGAATCCTGTGACAACAGCGAAACGTCGGTTTCAAACTCGACCGAACTGCTGTCGCTTTTGGTCGAGCCGTCCTCTGCCTTGACCGCGGCCGGATAGATCTTCTGCACTTCGCCGTCAAAGACCTGTTCCCCGGTCGCATCCGCTTTGATTTCGGTTTTCATGCCTTCCTTTACGGTTGCCACATCATATTCCTTGACAAAGGTCTTGACGACCAGGCTGTCGGTATTCTCGATGACAAACAACAGCGAACCACTCGCGGGCGCGCCTTCTTTGGCGTAGACCGCGGTGACCGTACCGGAAATCGGCGCGACGACGGTCGATTCGGCAAGATCCTTCTGCAGCTGCTTCAATTCGAGCTGGCTGACCGTCTGATCCGCTTCAAGTTCGCTGCCCTTGATGCTGTCCTCATAGCTGTCGAGGCTCTGGTTCACCGAATTCTCGATGGAGTTTTTGCTGGCGAGCGCGTTTTCATACGCGATCCGCGCGCGGCGGTAGGACCGGCGCTCGGCGGAAAGCTCGTCGACCGCGCCCTCCGCGTTAAGCAGCACCCGGCGCGCTTCGTCATAAGCGTCCTCTTTGGCTTTGAGCGCATCGTTGAGGTCCTTCTTCTCCTCGTCGGTCGCGTCTGGGTCTTTGAGCGCATTGTTATATGCCTTTTCCGCGTCATCGCGCTCCCGCTCCGCCTTGTAGAAGGCTTTTTCCGCCTTGGTCAGGTCATCGTCCGCGCTGGTATGTAGATCCTCGGCGTCATTATACTCACTGCGCGCATCGTTCAGCTCCTGCTGCGCGTTGCGCAGGGCGTTTTCCGCCGCGAGCAGTTCCGCGTCAAGCCCGGTATCGATATTATTCTGGGCGTTTTCCAGCTTTTTGCGGTTGACTTCAATGTTATGTTCATTGAGTTTCGCGGCCTGGGCGATCGACGCCTGCTGCTTTGCAATGGAAAGCTCGAGGTCCTCGGTGTCAAACTGCGCGAGCACATCGCCCGCTTCCACCCAGTCCCCCACCTTGACGTTCACGGTCTGGATGAGGCCTCCGCCGCTCACCTTGGAATATACCTTGGCGGAATCGGCGCTTTCGATCGTGCCGGAAAGGCTGATCTGGTTGACGAGATCGGTCTTTTCCAGTGTGGTGGTGGAAATTGGCAGCGCCGTATCCTTCGGCCCAAAAACCTGAAAGGCTCCAAACCCGCCCACAACCACAAGAATCACCGCCAGGATAATCCATTTCTTTTTGGGCTTTTTACGGGTAAACCGGCTGATCTCCTGCTGGATTTGAACATCCGGCTCAGGCAGCAGGTCGATTGCGGTCTCCTGCCCCTCGGCCTGAGGTTTTTTGTCGGTAGTCTCCGTCATCTTGTTCGCTCCTTTATTCGCATAATGCGATATTTCTCCTTGGTGTCACACCGACTATCATACAGTCGGAATATGAACTGGATTTTAATAAACAGAACAGCTGGGTGAAAAAAATGTGTGGAAATGTATGGCTTTGCCGTCGCATTGTAAAGATACACCTTCCACCAGCTGGAAAGTCAAGGCTTTCCGGCCTCTCCAAACAAAAAAACGAGCATGCACCCCATTCAACTTCAAATTTGGCAAAAAAAGATGGAACGGCCTGCAACTACATCTCGCAAACCGTTCCAATCTATAGGGGGGTGAGGGTGTGAAGATATCTTTTACGTGGCTTTCACAGCCGCCTCATATTTACAACTTTATAGTCTCAATATACCATACTTGCCAGGTGTGTGCAACCGCAATTCCCACCCTCCCTGCAAAATTGAAGAAATCATGCAGAAACGAGCGCCTTCCATGGCAAAAATGCCATGGAAGGCGCTCGAAACACCGTTTTGATAGCAATCTGCGTCAATCATCTTCCTGATTCCTGCGATAAAGCCATACGCCGAGCGTAATGCCGCCCGCCGCCAGCGCGGCCGCTGCCACTACAAGCACCGCAAACAACCCAAATCGTTTGGAATCCATCGGTTCGCCGCCAACCGGCCGCGCTCCGGAGGACTCCTCCGAGGAGGAATCCTCATCCTCTTCCGCCTTGATCACAATATCCGGTTCCTCCTCTTCGGAATCTTCCGGCTCGCTCATGGGCTCCTCTTTTGACGAAGCGGAGCTCGTCGAAGAGGACGGCGTCCACGTCGGGGCGGCGGGCGTCCAGGCTGAAGGAGGCGTCCAGGCCGTCGAAGAGGAAATCACCGGCGCGTAGTTGCCGGAGCTGCTCGCCTTGCTGCTACTGCTGCTTTTTGAACTGGAGGAAGATTTCGAGGAGGAGCTGGACGAATCATAAAGCGAAGCCAGCGTCTTCATCGTATAGCTGTCACGGGAGGAAGGGATGCGGTCGATGTCCCGTCCATAGATGGTGATTGTCTCCCCGTTGGAACGGCGCAGCACCAGCGTAACCGAGCGGCCTTCCAGCTCGCGCAGGACATCCGCCGCCATCGAGGTGCGCGACCCAACGCTGACCCGCACGGTATCTCCACGGTCCGCATCGCTGATGCGGTCGATCACATCCTCCCAAAATTCGGAAACCTCATAATCGTCGTCATCGTCATCATCGTCATCATCGTCGTCATCCGAATCGTCCACCATAAACCGGAAGGTTGTCATTGTTGTGGCGGTGAATTCCGCATAATAATAGCTGCCGCTGCGGTAGATCGAAACGCCAAGTTCATCCCCGCCGCTGGTGCGTACATAATAGTCCTCCGAACGGTCAAAGCCACTGGGCAGCGCGACCTTCAGCCGGACCGGCGTGCGGGCGGTCACATATGAACTTCCATCCCACAGGCGCGCCGTGAATTGCAGCTTGGCCTTCCCGGAAGGACTCTGCTGGGAAATTTCGACCGTGGCGGTACCATAGCTGAGCTGGGAAGCCATTGCCGCGCCGTAAGCATAATTATCCGCATCGTCCGGCATTCTTCTGCTTGAAGAGAAGGAGGTGTCGTAGGAGACACGAACGCGTTCCCGCACCCCATGCACATTGGCATACAGGTTGCCGAGCCGGGTGACCGCAGTGGCGTTCAGCCGCTTCTTTTCGGACGCGCTCATGTTGCGAACCGCCCTAACGATCTCATCGATCGTATCCATATCGTTCGCCGCAACCGCATTGTCCGCCATCCACTGGTTGATCTGCGATGCGGTCGGCGTACCGACGGAGGATTTTTTTGTGATCTTGGTGCTGGAATTGTTCACGGTCAGCGGGAATTGATTTTTAAGCGTATAGTTTACCGCTGCCGCGCTGTCGAGCGAAGCCGATGTGAGCGTCGCAGTTACCTGCGTGTCCTGAAACGCCGATCCGGCGCTGCTGAAATGCCCGCTCACGGCACCAAGCCGCAAAGTATCCCCGCCGGCCATATTGTTAAAGCTGTAGCTGAGATGCGAAAGCGAAAGGGAGGTTGTGCCGTCATAGGGCTTGCTCGCCGAAAGCAGGTTGAGCGTAACCTCCCGCTTAACGATCTCAAAACTCCCGCTCTGCAAACTAATGACATAATTGGGATAACTGCCATTCAATTTGAACGGATAAGTTTTCACCGTATTCCCGCTTTCGCGGGTCAGAAGCCCGCTTCCCAGTTCGGCTTCAGCCTTTGCCAGCAGATCGGCGGACAGGTCCGCCGACACGCTGTAGCCATATGCCGCAGGGTCTGCGTCCCCGTATGTTTTCTTCTGGTTCGCGTTTGGCGTGACAGTCACCGGCAGCGCTTGAACTTCGTAGTTTTTCCCCACAAAATCGACCGTATAATTGGCATTTGCCGCAAAACCGTCCTTCGTGATGGCATAGCTTCCAGCGCCCGGCCCGACGCTGCACGAAAGATTGCCCAGTTCCTTCTTGACCGCGGCCGCATCGTATCCAGCCGAGACCGAAACGTCGTATTCCACAGGGATCGTTTCCGCCGCAGTACTGCCCGGCACATAGTAACGCCACTGACCCTCTTTCGGCGTCACCGTAACCGGCAGCGCGTTGATTGTGAACTGCGCGGCGGAGATGGAGATATCGTAGTTCGGGTTCCCCGCATTCGTCACCGTGCCGAGCCCGATCGGATAACTCCCCGCATTTTCGCCCGCAGCGCGCGAAAGGCTTCCGGTCAGAACGTTCCCCAGGTCGGCGCCGTCCGAATTGCGCAGGACACGGAAGGTGAGCGCCGGATCAGGGTCCGGTGTCCCAGGACGGTAGGTCTTGGCAAGGCCGGCGGTGGGCGACACCGTGATAGGCAGCCGCGAAATTGTGAAATTCACGCCACTGGTAAAATGGATCGTGTAATCCTCGGAGACGGTCAGGCTTCCTTGCTCGATTGCATAGTTGCCCGCATTTTCCCCCGGGTCGCGGGAAAGTGTACCGGTAAACTGAGGCGCTTGTGGCATTCCCTCCGCGACCGAATAGTCATACGTCAGCGCCGGGTCTGTGGCGCCGTAAACCTTTCCCTGTCCGCTTTTCGGTGTGACGGTGACCGTCCGCTTGGCCACATCAACCGAAACGCTGACTGTCAGATTCGTATATTCCGTATCGGCCGGAGTCGTCGTCGGTCTAAAGGTCGCCTGATAGGTGTGTGTGCCCGCGTCCGGTTTGGCGGTCTTGTCGGTGTCCGACCAACTGAAGGACCCCGCAACCGTCTCGCTTCCGGCTTTGGCGGTGCCGGTCAGCTTTGATTCCGAAAGCGCCTGTCCGTAGGTGATCCCCGACGCCTGCATATTTTCGTAGCTCAGCGCAATACTGGTCGTCACCGGAGTAGAGTTCGCCGGCACCCCTTCCGATGATCCCAAATCCGCCGATGAACTGCTGCCTGGCAGAATCGGGTCCTCCTGTGCAAAAACGCTCATTCCGGACAGCGCCACTGTCAAAACGGCGGTTAAAATAAGCAGCCAGAAAAGCGGCCGGTTTGCATTTTTCATACTGAATCCCCCTTAAAAACAGGTTCCTTCCTATATATATGTATCTGCTTTTCAAACTCTGGTTGGACAAATCCGAAGATCTGCTTAAAATTTGGGCAGATACTTGGAAATGCCCATAGAAACGCCGTGGATATTTCCTATAATAATAGTAACAGAATTTCTGAAATTTACTTCACAATTTTCATAAAATAACAAAATCTCAGGGATTGTCTGCCTGATACTTACATTTTACTCCTATATATCGTCAAATTCAACAGCATATCCTTGGAAAAACTGCCATTTTGCACCTCAGCCCTTTTAAAGTTGCAAAAATCCGTGTTAAGATTGCGTTAATAAAAAGTTATCATAAAATTTCCATATGTTCACTATTTTTTCTTGATATTATCAAAAACTTATAGTACAATATAGCTGTTGTCTTAAAATTTTGACCGGTTTTTACAGCGGAATCGCATAAAAATTGGAGGTTATTTTTATATTTAATCCCAATTTTTTGTTGAGAAATTATTATTCTTCGTCTAAAAATAATCAATCGCTTATATTGATTGTTTACCAGAATTGTTATACAATATTATTCAATAGGTCTAAAACCGGGTAACTTTATTTGACCCAAATAGGAACTATTATATAAATTTTATAGGAATTGGTGGTGAGAAAATGGAGCAAGAGACCATCCGGGCTGTCCGGGAGGCTGAACTTGAAGCCGAGCAGATCGAGAAAGCTGCTACGCAAGAGCGCAAAAACATTCTGGCAAAGGCGCAGGCGGAGGCTTCGCAGACGATTTCGCAGATGACCGCCGAGGCAAAAGCCAGGGCGGCCGCGGCGCTTGACGCGGCCCGCGAAAACAGCAAGTCCCTGCAGACCGATGCAGTGGCTGCTTCCAAACAGGAAATCGCGGAACTTCACGAGCGCGCGAAGGCCAAGGCTGGCGAGGTCCGCAATCTGATCCTGACCGAACTGATCTAGCGCGTTCCCCCATTCCACCAAAAAGGAGGCATCCGTTCTATGGCGGTGCTGCAGATGCAACGCATCAGCATATGCGCGCTGAAAAAAGACCGCAAAAAAATTCTGGATACCCTGCAGCGGTGCGGCGTGGTCGAGATTTCAGATCTCTCTGCGCAGGACCCCGGTTTTGAAAAAGTGGATACGTCCGCTTCAAAATCGCAGTTTGAAAAAGCGATCACCGCTGCAAATCAGGCGCTTGAAGTGCTCGATACCTACAATCCGGTAAAAAGCTCCATGCTTTCCTCCCTGGAGGGTAGAAAACCGGTGTCCGCTGCGGATTATCAGAGCTTTGAATCCAAATATGAGCAGGTGCTCAATCAGGCGCAGACTCTGACGGCCCTCTCCCGAAAGATTGCCGAAAACAAGGCCGAAATCCTGAAATTGCAGGCACAGCTCGATTCGCTTGAGCCCTGGATGGGGCTGGGCGTTTCAATGCGCTTCGACGGCACCCGCTCCACCGCGGGCTTTGTTGGATCTTTCTCCGACGACCTCCCGCTCGAAGCCATCTACGCGGGGCTGGCCGAAAACGCCCCCAACGCCGGCGCGGTGAATGTGGACATCATCAGCCACAGCGCCGACCAGACCTGCGTGCTGATCCTCTGCGCGCGTCCGGACGGCCCGGCTGTGGAAGCCGCGCTGCGCACAATGGGTTTTGTCCGTCCCGCTTCCCCTTCCAAACTCTCCCCGGCGGAACATAAAAAGGAGATCGAAGCCGCGCTCGAAGCCGCGCTGACGATCATCGACGCCGCGGAGGAAAATATCCGCGAATTCTTCGGCGCTCGCGACGACCTGCGTTTCCTCATCGATTACTGCAACATCAGAATCGAAAAGTATGACGCGGTTGGCCGCTCGATGCAGTCGAAATCCACCTTCTTCCTTACCGGCTACATCCCGCAGGTCGAAGCGGCCGCGCTGGTGCCGAAGCTCGAAAACAGCTACGACATCTGCGTTTCGATATCCGATCCCGGCGAGGATGAGGATGTCCCGGTGCTTCTGAAAAACAACGGCTTCGCCAAACCGGTTGAAAGCGTCGTGGAATCCTATGCGCTGCCAACCAAGGGCGAAATCGACCCGACCATGATTGTTGCCTGTTTCTATTATCTGATGTTCGGGCTCATGTTCTCCGACACCGGCTACGGCGCGATGGTCACGCTCGGCTGCGGGTTTGTCCTGTGGAAGTTTAAGAACATGGAGGACGGAATGCGCAACATGATGAAAATGTTCCTCTACTGTGGAATCTCCACCATGTTCTGGGGCATCATGTTCTCCAGCTACTTCGGCGATGTGGTCGACGTGATTGGGCGGGTTTTCTTCGGGGTCGATATCACCATCCCGCCGCTCTGGTTCATCCCGCTCAATGAACCGATGCGCCTGCTCGTTTTCTGTATGGGGCTTGGCGTCATCCACCTGTTCATCGGCCTGGGCATTCAGCTTTACCAGCATCTCAAAGCGAAGCGCTACTATGAAGCTGTTACCAAGGTCGTCTTCTGGTACATGCTCGTCGGCGGCGGTATCCTGCTGCTGCTTTCAACCGACATGATCGCAAATATCCTCCAGGTCCAGAAGCTGCCCGCCACAGTGGGAACCGTTTCGACCTGGGTCACGATTATCGGCGCGGTCGGCATCACCCTCACGAACGGCGACTCGAAAAACCCGGTCGTCAAATTCATCCAGGGCCTTTACGAGCTGTACGGCGTGACCAGCTACCTGAGCGATGTACTTTCCTACTCCCGCCTGCTGGCGCTGGGACTCGCAACCGGTGTTGTGGGCACCGTCATCAACCAGATGGGTTCCATGATGGGCGGCAGCCTCGTGGGCGCGATCGTGTTTATCCTGGTGTTCTGTTTCGGGCACCTTTTAAACTTCGGCATCGAGCTTCTGGGCGCATATGTGCATACCAACCGTCTCCAGTATGTCGAGTTCTTCGGTAAATTTTATGAGGGTGGCGGACGGAAGTTTGACCCGTTCGCAGTGCATACAAAATATTACAAAATCAAGGAGGACACCCATAATGTCTAGTATCTTCTCGAACCTCGGTATCGCATTCGCAATTCTCGGAGCCGCGCTCGCGGCCGGTTTCGCCGGCGCCGGAAGCGCGGTCGGCACCGGTATTGCCGGCCAGGCGGCCGCTGGCGTCGTCACCGGAGACCCCAGTAAATTCTCCAAGGTCCTGATCCTTCAGCTGCTCCCCGGCACCCAGGGCATCTACGGCCTGCTGATCGCATTTATCTGCCTGTCAAACGCGGGCGTCATCGGCACCCCGGTTGAGATCTCCACCGCAAAGGGCATTATGTATATGTGCGCCTGCCTGCCGATGGCGATCGCCGGTTATCAGAGCGCCTGCTACCAGGGCCGCGCTTCGGTCGGTTCGATCAACCTCGTTGCGAAAAAGCCGGACCAGTTTGGTAAAGCGATGATCTTCCCGGCAATGGTCGAAACCTACGCGATCCTCGCGCTGCTCATCTCCCTGCTGTCCATCAACGGCGTTGCTGGCATGAACATTTAATGGCGGATGATGACCGTACTTATTTTAGTTAGGAGAACTCTGCTATGACAGGACTCGAAAAAATCTTAAAGCAGATTCACGACGAAGCCCAGCAGAAGGCGGACGAGGTCATCGCGCAGGCCAAAACCGAAGCGGCCCAGATCGTTGAGAATGCCAAAGCGGAAGCGAAGATCCAGTGCGGCTATATCGACGAGCAGTCCGAAACGGCGGTGCAGAACTACATTGCTTCCACCAAATCCGCCGCCGACCTTGCGCGTCGGCGCGCGATCCTCACCGCAAAGCAGGAGATCATCGGCGCGGCCATCGCGGACGCGCAGCAGTCGATCTATTCCCTGCCGGATGCGGACTACTTCGCCCTGATTCTGAAAATGGCCGGAAAATTTGCGCTCGCGCAGGACGGCGAGATCCTTTTCTCCCCCCGCGACTTGGCGCGCCTGCCCGCCGGCTTTGCGGAAAGCCTTGGCAAGGTGATTTCGGGCGAAAAGCTCACCATTTCCAAAGAGACCCGCGACATTGACGGCGGTTTCGTGCTGGTGTACGGCGGCATCGAGGAAAACTGCTCGATCGAAGCCCTCTTCTACGCCGCGCGCGAAGACCTGCAGGATAAGGTACAGGAGCTCCTCTTTGCATAAGATGCGCGTAATCCCAGATAAAGGAGGTTTAAGCAATGTCTTCTGATTTGTCATATATCTATGCGGTTGCGCGCATCCGCTCCAATGAACTGACCCTCTTTTCCAGCCAGACGATCGAACAGCTCCTTGCGACCAAAAGCTACAGCGAATGCATGCGTCTGCTCATGGACAAAGGCTGGGGCGACCTTGCGGTCGCGAACCCCACCGCTGAAGAGCTGCTCGCGATGGAACGGGAAAAGACTTGGGAAGTGATCCGCGAAGTGGTAGACGACATGTCGGTGTTCGACGTGTTCCTCTACGCGAACGACTACCACAATCTCAAAGCGGCCATCAAGCAGGTCTGTACCGGCGACGAGGATTTCGGCATCTACATGAAAAACGGCACGGTGGATGTGGACCTGATCCTCACCTGCCTGCGCGACCGGAATTTCGCCATGCTGCCTGAAGGCATGCGCGCCGCGGCCGAAGAGGGCTACAACGCGCTCGCTCGCACCCATGACGGCCAGCTGTGCGACATCATCATCGACCGCGCGGCGCTCGAAGCGATTTACAAAGCGGGCAAGGATTCGGAAAACGAGCTGATCCGCAAGTATGCCGAGATGACCGTCGTGGCGGCGGATGTGAAGATCGCGGTGCGTTGCCACCGCACCGGCAAACCCCTCGAATTCATCCGCCGGGCACTGTGCCCATGCGACAGTCTCGATGTAACCCGCCTCGCGCGCGCCGCGATGGAAGGGGTTGATTCGATCGGCAATTGCCTTTCCTCAACCGAATTTGCCGCAGGCGCCCCGATCCTGGAGCAGTCCTCTGCGGCGTTTGAGCGGTACTGTGACAACGCGATCATCGAGATGATCCAGTCGCAGCAGTATGTGGCCCACGGCGTCGGCCCGCTGGCCGCCTATATCCTTGGCCGTGAAAACGAGATCAAAACAGTTCGGATCATCCTTTCGGGCAAGCTCAACGGCCTGCCGGACAGCGTGGTCCGGGAAAGGGTAAGGGATATGTATGTATAAAGTAGCAGTCATCGGGGATCGCGACAGCATCTATGGCTTCGCGGCGCTCGGACTGGATACCTATCCCGTCACCGAGCCCGACCAGGCAGCCAGGCAGCTCAAGGACCTCGCGGAAGGCGAATACGCCGTGATTTATATCACCGAAGCGCTCGCCGAGGCCCTTGCGGAACAGCTGGAAATATACCGCAGCGCTCCCCTCCCCGCAATCATACCCATCCCCGGCGTTTCCGGAAATACCGGGATGGGTATCCGAAATGTGAAAAAATCGGTGGAGCAGGCAGTTGGCTCCGACATCATTTTCAATAATGATAACTAAGTGTAAGCAGGTGAGTTGAAAAAATGAGCAAAGGTACGATAAAAAAGGTCGCCGGCCCGCTGGTTATCGCTGAAGGGATGCGCGACGCCAACATGTTTGACGTTGTGCGCGTCAGTGACCAGCGCCTGATCGGTGAAATCATCGAGATTCACGGAGACCAGGCTTCCGTCCAGGTCTATGAGGAGACCTCCGGCCTCGGCCCGGGCGAACCGGTAGAATCCACCGGCGCCCCGATGAGCGTCGAACTTGGACCAGGACTGATCCAGAGCATCTACGACGGCATTCAGCGCCCGCTGGACGCCATCATGGAAGCGACCGGGCACAACAACCTCGAGCGCGGCATCGAAGTCCCCTCCCTGAACCGCGAAAATAAATGGCATTTTGTTCCGTCCGTCAAGGCGGGCGACGCGGTTGAGGCCGGCGATATCATTGGCGCCGTCCAGGAGACCAAGATCGTCCTGCATAAGATCATGGTCCCTTATGGCATCTCCGGAAAGATCAAGACCATCAGCGAGGGTGATTACACCGTCGTCGACGTGGTTGCAACAGTCGAAACCGATTCCGGCGAAGAAAAGTCCCTCACCCTGATGCAGCGCTGGCCGGTCCGCCGCGGCAGGCCGTATGCAGAAAAACTCCCGCCCGATATGCCGCTTGTCACCGGCCAGCGTGTCATCGACGCCCTGTTCCCGATCGCCAAGGGCGGCGTCGCGGCTGTCCCGGGCCCGTTCGGTTCCGGCAAGACGGTCGTCCAGCACCAGCTGGCGAAATGGGCAGAAGCGGATATCGTCGTCTACATCGGCTGCGGTGAGCGCGGTAACGAGATGACCGACGTTCTGAACGAATTCCCCGAGCTGAAAGACCCAAAAACCGGTTACTCCCTGATGGAGCGCACCGTGCTGATCGCGAATACCTCGGATATGCCGGTTGCGGCGCGTGAGGCTTCGATCTACACCGGCATCACCATCGCGGAATATTTCCGCGACATGGGCTACTCGGTCGCGCTGATGGCCGACTCGACCTCCCGCTGGGCGGAAGCGCTGCGCGAGATGTCCGGCCGCCTCGAAGAGATGCCCGGCGAGGAAGGTTACCCCGCTTATCTCGGAAGCCGTCTGGCGCAGTTCTATGAGCGCGCGGGCCGCGTGCACACCCTTGGCAGGGAGGGCCGCGAGGGCGCCCTGTCGGTCATCGGCGCGGTTTCCCCGGCCGGCGGCGATATCTCCGAGCCGGTCACCCAGGCGACGCTGCGTATCGTCAAGGTCTTCTGGAGCCTCGACTCCGACCTGGCGTATCAGCGCCATTTCCCCGCGATCAACTGGCTGACCAGTTATTCGCTCTATTCCGACAACACCTCTGTCTGGTTTAACGCAAATGTCCATCCGGACTGGTCCGACCTGCGCGCGCGCCTCATGCGGATGCTGCAGGACGAGGCCGAGCTCGACGAGATTGTCAAGCTGGTCGGTATGGACGCGCTCTCCGCGCCCGACCGTCTGAAGCTTGAGACGGCCCGTTCGATCCGTGAGGACTTCCTGCATCAGAACGCCTTCCACGAGACGGATACCTACACGCCGCTCGAGAAACAGTACCTGATGATGAAGCTTGTGCTCGAATTCTATGACACCACCCTCGACGCGCTCAAAAAAGGTGCTTCGATTGACGCACTGGTCAAACTGCCAGTGCGCGAGCGGATCGGCCGTTTCAAATACATCGAGGACGATAAAGTCCAGGCAGAGTACGAGCAGATCAAAAAGACTTTGTCCGATGAAGCCGCAGCGCTTCTCGCGCAGAAGGAGGAAGACTAATGCCCAAGGAATACAGGACAATCCAGGAGGTTGCGGGTCCTCTGATGCTGGTGCGTGGCGTTGAAGGCGTCACCTACGACGAACTCGGTGAGATCGAACTCGCTTCCGGCGAGAAACGCCGCTGCAAGGTGCTGGAGATCGATGGCAGCAATGCGCTGGTTCAGCTGTTCGAATCCTCCACTGGTATCAACCTTTCCAATTCCCGCGTGCGGTTTCTCGGCCGCACGATGGAGCTGGGCGTTTCTGAAGATATGCTTTCCCGCGTATTTGACGGACTCGGCCGTCCGATCGATAACGGCCCGGAAATCCTGCCGGAAAAACGCATGGACATCAACGGCCTGCCGATGAACCCGACCGCCCGCAATTACCCGCAGGAGTTCATCCAGACCGGCGTTTCGGCCATCGACGGCCTGAACACCCTGGTCCGCGGCCAAAAGCTGCCGATCTTCTCGGCGTCCGGCCTGCCGCACGCGAACCTCGCCGCGCAGATCGCGCGCCAGGCGAAGGTGCGCGGCACCACCGAACCGTTCGCGGTCGTCTTTGCCGCGATGGGCATCACCTTCGAGGAATCGAACTTCTTCATCAACTCGTTTAGGGAAACCGGCGCGCTCGACCGCACGGTACTCTTCATCAACCTCGCAAACGACCCGGCTGTCGAACGTATCGCAACCCCGCGTATGGCGCTGACCGCCGCTGAATTTCTCGCCTTTGAAAAGGGCATGCACGTGCTGGTCATCCTCACCGACATCACCAACTACGCCGACGCGCTGCGTGAGGTTTCCGCGGCCCGCAAGGAAGTCCCCGGACGCCGCGGCTACCCTGGCTACATGTACACCGACCTCGCGTCGATCTACGAGCGCGCCGGACGCCAGCGCGGCAGGAACGGCTCAATCACCATGATCCCGATTCTGACGATGCCGGAGGACGACAAAACCCACCCAATCCCAGACCTCACCGGTTACATCACCGAAGGTCAGATCATCCTCTCCCGTGACCTGTACCGCAAGGGCGTCACCCCGCCGATCGACGTGCTGCCTTCCCTCTCGAGGCTTAAGGACAAGGGCATCGGCGAAGGCAAAACCCGCGCCGACCATTCGAACGTCTTAAATCAGCTGTTTGCGGCGTACGCGCGCGGCAAGGACGCGAAGGAACTCATGGTCATCCTTGGCGAAGCGGCTCTGACCGACATCGACCTGCTCTATGCGAAGTTTGCCGACGCGTTTGAGCGCCACTTCGTCTCGCAGGGCTACACCGCCAACCGCGACATTGAAGAGACCCTGCGGATCGGCTGGCAGCTGCTTTCGATCCTGCCGAGAAGTGAGCTCAAACGTATCAAGGACGAATTCCTCGACGAGCATTACGGCAAATACGGCGATATCCTTGCAGAGGAAGAAGCCTGATGACGCCGCGATTCAATTTATGGGAAAGGGGTGATTGACCCTTGGCATCTACCCATGTAAATCCAACGCGTATGGAGCTGACCCGCCTCAAAAAGAAGCTGTCTACCGCTCGCCGCGGCCACAAGCTGCTCAAGGATAAGCGCGACGAATTGATGCGGCAGTTTTTGGATCTCGTCCGGGAAAATAAAGCGCTGCGCGAAAAGGTTGAGGCAGGTATTGCCGCCGCAAATAAAAACTTCGTGCTTGCGCGCGCGGGGATGGACGACGAGGTGCTCAACGTTGCCCTGATGGCTCCGATGCAGGAGGTCTTTTTGGAGGCTTCCCAAAAGAACGTCATGAGCGTTGAGATCCCCGTGTTCGAATATAAGACCCGCTCCTCCGACGCGAACAACATCTATTCCTACGGTTTTGCGTTCACCTCCTCCGATCTGGACGACGCGGTCAAATCCTTGGCCGATGTCCTGCCCGACATGCTGCGGCTGGCCGAATGCGAAAAATCCTGTCAGCTGATGGCGGCTGAGATCGAAAAGACCCGCCGTCGCGTCAACGCGCTCGAGCATGTTATGATCCCGGAGACACAGGAGAACATCAAGTACATCACGATGAAGCTGGATGAGAACGAGCGTTCCACTCAGATCCGCCTGATGAAGGTCAAGGACATGATGCTACAGGAAGCGCACCACTACAAGGAGCGCGAACAAGGCTGGTCCGAATAGAATCCATACCACTGTTGGGGCCGCCCGTCGGGCGGCCCTTTTTTTGCGCATTCTCGGTTTGTTCACAATTTATACTTGATTTTTTGGCAGGAATCGGGTATATTTAAGTTAGCACTCGATATATTTGAGTGCTAACTTCTTGTTTGTCATTATTTCAGATTGAAAGGGATGCTTGTTCATCATGAGAACCAAACAGTTCAAGGCCGAATCGAAGCGTTTGCTCGACCTGATGATCAACTCGATTTACACCCACAAGGAGATTTTCCTGCGGGAGCTGATCTCCAACGCCAGCGACGCGATCGACAAGCTCTATTACCATTCGCTTTCGGACGGTGCGACCGGTCTTTCCCGCGGAGATTTCGCAATCAGCCTTGCGGTCGACAAGGACGCACGCACGCTGACCATCACCGACAACGGCTGCGGCATGACCAAAGACGAGCTCGAGCAGAACCTCGGCACCATCGCCAAGAGCGGTTCGCTCGCCTTTAAGCAGGAGAATGAACAGAAGGAGGATGTCGACATCATCGGACAGTTCGGCGTCGGTTTCTATTCCGCTTTCATGGTTTCGGACGATGTGACGGTCGAAAGCCGCGCCTTCGGTTCGGAGGAAGCCTGGAAATGGGAAAGCCACGGGGTCGAGGGCTACACGATTGAGGAATGCGCAAAACCGGACCATGGCACCGTGATCACCCTGCACATCAAACCAAACTCCGAAGAGGAAAACTACGACGAGTTTCTCGACAGCCACCGGATCTCCGCTCTGGTGAAAAAATATTCCGACTACATCCGCTACCCCATCAAAATGGATATGGAAGCTTCCCGTCTCAAGGAGGGCTGCCCTGAGGAAAAGCCGGAATATGAGACCTATACGGTCAATGAAACGCTCAACAGCATGGTTCCCATCTGGAAAAAGCAAAAATCCGAGGTCACCGACGAGGATTACAACAATTTCTACAAAGAGAAATTCTTCGACTACCAGGACCCGCTGCGCGTCATCCACTCGAGCACCGAAGGCTCCGCCACCTACAACGCCCTGCTGTTTATTCCGGCGCGCGCGCCGTTTAATTACTACAGCCGCGATTATGAAAAGGGGCTGCAGCTCTACGCTTCCGGCGTCCTGATCATGGACAAATGCGCCGACTTGCTTCCCGACTGCTTTAGCTTTGTCAAAGGCCTGGTCGATTCGCAGGACCTTTCGCTCAACATCTCCCGTGAGATGCTTCAGCACGACCGGCAGCTTAAACTCATCGCCGGGCGGCTCGAAAAGAAGATCCACTCCGAACTGCTCGCAATGCTTGAAAACGACCGTGACAAATACGAAGCGTTTTATAAAAACTTTGGCTTGCAGCTCAAATATGGCGTCTACAGCGATTACGGCGCAAAGAAGGAGCTTCTGCAGGATTTGTTGATGTTCTACTCCTCACAGGAGAAGAAGCCTGTCACCCTGCATGAATACGTCAGCCGGATGCCGGAGGATCAGAAATACATCTATTACGCCTGCGGTGAAACAATCGAAAAGATCGATCTTCTTCCGCAGACCGAACGCATCCGCGACGCTGGACGCGAAATCCTCTATCTGACCGACGACATTGATGAGTTCGCGCTCAAGATGCTCTTCAAATTTGAGGACAAGGAGTTTCGTTCGGTTTCGGACAGCGACCTCGGCCTTGAAAACGAGGAGGAAAAGGAGGAGCTCAAGAAGCTTGGCGAAGAGAACAAGGGACTCCTTGACACGCTCTCTTCCGCGCTCTCCGGCAAGGTTGCGTCGGTGCGCCTGTCTGGAAAGCTCAAGAGCCACCCTGTCTGCATTTCAAGTGAAGGCGCGCTTTCGCTCGAGATGGAAAAGGTGCTCAATTCAATGCCAAACAGCACCCCGGACAATGCTCCTGTCAAGGCGCAGCGGATTTTGGAGGTAAACGCCGCGCACCCGGTCTTTGCGGCACTACAGGCGCTTTCCAAAGACGGCAATGAAGAGAAACTCAAGCAGTATGCGGGGCTTCTTTATAATCAGGCGATGCTGATCGAAGGGATGCCGATCGAGGACCCGGTCGCTTTTTCGAACGCCATCTGCGACCTGATGTCTCATTAAGACTAAAAATTTTCCATCAATTGCGGATCGCCGGGGTTTAGCCCCGGCCCGCGCTTCCCAAAGCGTGGACGCTGTTATATTTGCTAAAAATGCAGGAGTGCACGCCGCGCCCCTGCATTTTCTTGTATAACATGTGAAAAACCCATTGACAAAAACTGTGCAAAGCATATAATGCTTTATGAAATCATTATGCGGAATGGGAGCTTCTCTATGGAAGATTTTAAAAAGATCAACTCGCGCGGCTATCTGGTCGGGCTGACCTGGCCGATCTTCGTCGAGCTGGTTTTACAGATGCTGGTCAGCAATGTCGACCAGATCATGGTGGCAAAGACCTCCGGCACAGCGGTCGCGGCCATCGGAAACGCCAATCTCATCACCAATCTGCTCATCATCTCCTTCTCAGTGATCTGTATGGCAGCCACCATTCTGATCACCCAATACCTCGGCGCGGGCAGCACCGAGCGGGTCGCGCAGACCTATACCGTCTCGATGCTCGTGAATGTGCTCTTTTCCCTGGTGATCGCGTTCTTTCTCATTGGGTTTCCCCGGCAGATCTTCGGGCTCATGGGCGTGCCGGAGGAGCTGATGCGCGAAGCCTGCGGCTACCTGCGGATCATCGGCTTCGGCATGCCGCTGCAGGCGATTCACCTCACCTTCGTGGCTTTCTTCCGGGCGCACGGGCTCACCCGCCAGACGATGTTCATCTCGATCGTGATGAATCTTCTGAATATCCTTGGTAACTTCATTCTCATCAACGGCCTGGGCCCCATCCCAATGCTCGGCGTGGCGGGCGCGGCCGTCTCGAGCGACCTCTCCCGCCTGGTCGGCGTCATGGTCATCGCGTGGCTTTTCCGCCGTCAGATCCGCACGCCTATGTCGCTGCGGCACCTGCGGCCATTTCCGTGGGAGCATCTCTGGCGGCTGCTCAAAATCGGCATTCCGTCCGGCGGGGAAAGCGTCTCCTACAACCTCACCCAAATCGTCATCCAGACGATGTGCAACACGCTGCCCATCTACGTGATTACCGCCCGAGTCTACTCGAATATGTTCGCGACCCTCTCTTACCTCTATGTCAACTCGATCGCGCAGGCGACCCAAATCATCGTGGGCTACCTCATGGGCGCGCGCATGGCCGAGGAAACCGACAAGCGGGTCAATTCCACACTTCGTTGGTCGATGCTCGTTTCTTTTCTGGTCTCGCTGCTGTTGTGGGTTTTCTGCAAGCCGCTTTTTGGGCTCTTCACCAACGATCCGCAGGTGCTCGACCTGTGCAAGACGATCATGGGGATCGAGATCCTGCTGGAGCTCGGCCGCGCTGGAAACATTGTGCTGTTTCGCGCATTGCAAACCGCGGGCGACATCCGCTTCCCCATCTGCCTCAATGTCACGACTGTCTGGACCGTCGCGGTCGGCGGGGGCTATCTGCTCGGGATTGTTCTCGGATGGGGACTGCCTGGCATCTGGATCGCGATGACCTGCGACGAGGTTTTCCGCGCTCTGGTTTCGTATCTGCGCTGGAGAAGCGGGAAATGGCGTTCCAAGCATCTGATCGACTGAGGTTCCAAAAGGCCGGCGCCATTCCATTGAGAATGGCGCCGGCCTTTTTTCTTTTATGTAAGACGTCTCAGCGCTTCCAAGCGGATGGCATGAACAACATCAGCATCGGGAAGATCTCCAGCCTTCCAATCAGCATATCCGCGCTGAGCACCAGCTTACTGAAATCTGAAAAAGCGTGATAATTCCCAACCGGGCCAACCATTCCCAGCCCTGGCCCCACATTGTTAAAGCAGGCCAGCACCGCGGTAACCGTCGTTTCGAAAGAGAAATTGTCCAGCGATACAAGGACGACTGAAAGAATCGTGATGAGCGCGTAATAGGTCAAAAAGGTGAAAACACCGTTGACCACCTGATCGTCGACCACTTCCCCATCCATCCGCACCAGCCGCACCAGCCGCGGCCGGAGCATCTTGCTGATACCGCATCCGGCTGCTTTGGAAAAGATCACCGCACGGGAAATCTTGATTCCGCAGCAAGTGGAGCCCGCCGAAGCTCCCAGCATCATCAGCACCACCAGAATCCACTTGGAAAGCTCGGGCCAATAATTATAATCCAGCGTTGCAAATCCGGTGCCTGTGATGACCGAAGCCACCTGGAACGCGACATGATGAAGGGTATTCAACAGATTTCCGCCCTGATGATAGAGGACATTGGCGGAAATAATCATCGTTGCGCTGAGCAATACCAGCAGATATACCCGGAATTCTTCATTGGCGAATGCTTTCGAGAATTGGCGCAGCAAAATAAGATGCAGCACGTAAAAATTAACCCCGAACAAAGCCATAAAAAATGTCACCGTGCCCTGCAGGAACGGGCTGTATGAGATCATACTGTCGTTTTTAATGTGGAATCCGCCGGTGCCCGCCGTACTGAAAGCCGTCGTTACCGCATCGAACACGGGCATGCCGCCCACCAGCAGCAGCACCATCAAAAGAAGGGTGAAAAAGATATAGATCCCATAAATTTTTTTAGCGCTCTCATGCATCCGCGGTAAAATTTTATGCGCGCGCGGGCCGGGGCCTTCCGCCCGCAGCAGATGCATCGAATGACCGGATCCCTTGGCCATCGGGAGAATCGCTAGCACAAAGATCAGCACCCCCACGCCGCCCAGCCAATGCGAAAAGCTTCTCCAGTACAGAATCCCCATTGGAAGCGATTCAATATCTTGGAGAATGCTGGCCCCAGTGGTGCTGAAACCACTGATCCCTTCAAAAATACAGTTGGCCAGCCCCGGAATGGCTCCGCTCAGATAAAACGGCAGCGAACCCAGCAGAGAAATTACAATCCACGCCAACCCAACCACCAAAAAGCCCTCCTGGGCATAAAAGGCCGTTTTTTGCGGTTTGCGCGCGGGCAGGCTGATTGCAAGCAAAAACACCACAGACCCAAAAAAAGCCCAGAAGGAGGCCTTTTCATGGTGCGCAAACGATATGGCCAACGCCGGCAGCATAAATGCGGCTTCCAGCCGCAGGATATTTCCAATCAGATAATAAATCATCCGGAAGTTCATACTTTGTTTTCCCCCATCGTCCTTTTCCCCCGATTCCCTAATGGAATCTTAACGAAATATTAACACAAAGAGACGCCTAAAACAAGCCCTGAAATAAAGATGAAACAACAGCGTTTATGCTCACAGCTTATTAAGATTGTGCATAAAGATGCCATCAGCCCGGTTTAAAATGCGGGTTTTGGAGGGATCTGTATCCTCGCTTGCCGCATAGTTTTCTATTTTTGATAAGTACGGTTTAAATCACAATTGCCGGCTGCCGGCCGCTTTTCTTCATAACAAAAAAACAGTCTCCAAGGCGTTATCCTCAGAGACTGTTTTGGCGGAGATGGAGAGATTCGAACTCTCGAGGAGCTTTTGACCCCTACACGATTTCCAGTCGTGCGCCCTCGACCAAGCTAGGCGACATCTCCATATTTTGTTGTCTGTTTCTTGACACCATGTTATTATATAACACTGGAAGATAAAAATCAAGTCTTTTTTCAATTTTTTCTGCCAAAATATTCCCAGCGCTTCCATTGCCAAAACTCCCGGCAGGCTTTAGAACAGCCTGCCGGACGGCAGCTCCTGGACGAATTGACGCATCTCCTGTTTGGATTGGATCTGATGCGTATGGTCAATAACCGCCTGCTTTTTCTGATCGGGAAGGGCTGCAAAATACTGCATCGCCTGCATATTCTCGACCAGGGCCATTCCAAGCCCCATCGGCATCTGCGGACCGTTCACGTAATTTTCCAATGTAAATCACCTCACGGATAGTATGTAGAAAAACACGTTGATTATCCATGAAAAAAGCCCGCTGAAGCGGGCTTTTGTTTTAAGAATGTTCTGAATTTACATGCACACGGACGTATTTGCTTTCCCGTATTGTCAGAATAACCAGGACCGCGGCAACCAGGATATCCATCACGGTTCCGATGACCGCGAGCTCCAACATACTGACCTCGGCGCGGCTGAATACTTTCATATAGATCAAGTTGAAGATAATTGAGCACAAGATCGTTCCATAATAGACAGCCAATTCTTTCTTGGTAACAGACTTGATAATATTTTTACAGATTAAAATGATACCGACCGCAACGGTCACTCCAGCTGACACATAAACGGCAACCGGAAGGCGTTCAAAATCTGTCGAAAACAAAAATGTCAGCGCCAGAAACTTTACGGCTGTTTCCAGCATCATCAGGTACAGCATTACCTTCTTTAGCAAACACAACCCTCCAATCCATTCAAATCACACGTAAATCCGGATAATATACAGATTTTACGTAGAACTTAATTGTATCGGATTTTCAGGATTCTGTCAAGTTTTACCCCTTTTGCGGCCTGTTTTCGCCGTCCACAAGGGCACCCATATTCTCAAAACTGCCCGTAAGCAGCGCCACAATCCCTTTGTAAACCACCACTGGGTCCTCCAGAAAACGTTCCTGCACCTGTCCGCAGCACGCCTCATCAGGCAGCAGGATGGTCACGGAAAGCAGGTCGCTGCCCACATCGGTGATCGTCAGCGTCAAAAGATATCCGTCCTCCACTTTTTGGACAGCAGTTTTATTATGCGCCCGCCGTTCTTTCATGAGCAGATGACGCTGCGCTGCCTGCACGGATTTCTCCCGCACACTCAGCGGGAGATTCTTTTCAAACATCTCCGCGGTGCGCACGCCCAGATTGGCGGCCTGATAGCATTTTTCCCCTTCCGCCGCGCAGACGATTTCAATATGTCCGCTTCGAACAAGTCCGGATGCGGCGCTGGCCACCTCAAAATAATTCCCGATTCCTTCCGCCACAAAAACCTCAATCAAAGCGGAAACCGGCATCGGTTTCTCAAGCTTTTTCAGGATGTAACAGATCAGGATCTTTATTTCATAATCGGCTGTCAAACCGCCTGGTTCAACGCCCGCGCGAAACACGTCATACATGCTTCCACCTCCATGCCAAACATTTACCAGTTCTATTCTACATGATTCCTGAAAAAAATGCAAAACCTAAAATATTCGCTCAAAACAGGCTCTATCCCGCCCAAAATATGCTATAGTATAAATGAAATCAGCAAAAGAGAGATGTACATGAAAGATCAATCCTCACAAAATAAAAAACAATTTTTTTTGCTCGGGCTGGCATTCGGTATCGGCTTCCTTTTGATCGGCGGCTGCACACTCCTGCTCATGCCCTGGTTCAGACAGCTATCAGATCCGGCCGCGCAGCAGGCGCTTCAGGAATGGATCCATTCGCTTGGTATGGCCGGCTGGCTTTTTACGCTATGCATCCAGATACTGCAAATCATTGTCGCTTTTATCCCTGGCGAACCGGTCGAACTGCTTGCTGGTGTGCTCTATGGCACCTGGGGCGGGCTTGCCACCTGCCTGCTTGGCGTGCTGCTGGCCTCTTCCACCATCTTTTTTTCCGTGCGCAGATTCGGCTACAAGCTGATCCGCCGCCTTTTCGGAGAGGACAAGCTCAAAGAGTTTGATTTCCTGAGCAATACCGAAAAAGTCGAGGCTGTCACCTTTGTCCTGTTCCTCATACCCGGCACTCCAAAGGACATGCTCACCTATCTCGCCGGAGTCAGCCGGATCAAAGCCGCTGATTTTCTATTCATCTCCACCTTCGCACGCATCCCTTCTATTATCACTTCCACCATGATGGGCGCAACAGTCAGCCGCGGCAACTGGAAGCTCGCACTGGTTGCCTTCCTGCTCACCGCTGCCATCGGTTTCTTCGGCATTTTTTATAAAAAGAAAATCATGGAATCCCTGCACCGCCACAGCAGAAAAAAAAGGGCCTGAGCAAATCAGGCCCTTTTTACGTTCATTCTGGGGTACATACTTTAGCGGATCAGATGAATCCGCAGGAGCAGCTGGGTACAATACATCGTAAAATATTCCGCCAGCTCACATCCATACCGTTCAAACAGAGCCTCTTTCCCATGTCCGCACAGCCGCGCGAACACCCGTCCGATGGCACAGGGATCGTCCGGAGCGGCACGGTCCGAAAGGATATACATTGAAAAGGCCGCCGAGTCAGTGATCCGCTCATAGACCTCTGGAAGCGCCGACTGCACCGTTTCATAAAACGAGGAAAGCGCCGACTGCGCCACAATTGAATTGGGTGCCATGTCTTCGATGACCTTGTTTATAATATAGGCAAACATCACCTGCCGCTGCGCGATCGTCAGTTCGTCGTCATATTCCCCGCAGCCAAACCAGACGATCCCCTTTTCTCCCGCGGTAATCTCGGCGGCGAAGTCCTGCCCGAGACATTTCGCCTTTTCCATATTCCCGTTGGCCTTCTCCCGCGCGAACGCGTTGGCCGCGCCTTCCCCGGTGTCAAACACTTCGGACGGGTCGTCCGGCACAATCTTCATATCACTGTCGTCAAATACCGGCATCGGTCTTTCCCTCCTTTCCGGCGGATATTCCCCATTCAGGGATCGATTGCCTGCGTGAGCGCGATCGAAAGCTGATCCGGGCAAGAGGTGCTTTTCCCCCCGCATTTGATGCCCTTTAACAGTTCAATCACGTCCTTCGCTTTCTGGCCCTTGACCAGCGCGCAGATTCCCTGCAGATTTCCGTTGCAGCCTCCGATGATTTCTATGTCCCTGATAATGCCGTCCTCCACATCGATATTCATTTCCCGTGAACAGACGCCTTTCGTTTTGTAATGGATTTCCAACTGATGATTCTCCCTTTACTTCTTCAGATTGACGCGCGCGGTCCCGGTGCGCACCGCTTCATCCGCCACGGCTTTGGCAACCGCATCGGCCACCTTTTTGTTGAGCGGGTCCGGAAGGATAAAGTCCGCGCAAAGCTCGCTTTCCGAAACCATCGCGGCGATCGCCTTGGCGGCCGCAACCTTCATCTCCTCGGTGATGCCGCGCGCGCGTACCGCCAAGGCCCCCTTAAAGATGCCCGGAAAGGCGAGCACATTGTTGATCTGGTTCGGGAAGTCGCTTCGTCCGGTCCCAACCACAGCCGCTCCACCGGCCTTTGCTTCGTCCGGCATGATCTCTGGCGTGGGATTGGCCATCGCAAAGATAATCGGGTCCTTCGCCATGGTGGCGACCATCTCCCGGGTCACAAGGCCCGGACGGGAAACGCCGATAAACAAATCCGCGCCAACCAGCGCATCCGCCAGCTTACCCTGCTGTTTGGCGGGATTGGTAACCTTGGCCATTTCCGCCTGCGGACCGGTCAGCCAGTCCGCGCCCTCATAGATGATGCCGCCGATATCGCACATGGTGACCTCGCCAAAGCCCATTTTAAGAAGCAGCTTCGCAATGGAAATTCCAGCCGCGCCAGCGCCGTTTACAACGATTTTCAGTTTCCCCATCTCGCGTCCGGTGACCTTGATCGCATTAATGATCGCGGCGCTCGCAATGATGGCCGTGCCATGCTGATCGTCATGGAATACCGGGATGTCACACTCCTCCTTGAGCCGGCGTTCGACCTCAAAGCAGCGCGGCGCGCCGATATCCTCCAAGTTAATGCCGCCGAAGCTCTTCTCAATGAGCTTGACGGTGTTTACAATGGTATCCACATCTTTGCTGTTGATACAGATCGGGAACGCATCCACATCCGCAAACGCCTTAAACAGGGCGCACTTTCCCTCCATAACCGGCATGGCTGCCGCCGGTCCAATATCACCCAGTCCAAGCACGGCGGTGCCGTCGGTGATGACCGCCACCATATTGCCGCGGCGGGTGAGTGTGTAGGAAAGGTCCTCATCCTCCGCGACCGCCAGGCTCGCCTGAGCAACGCCCGGCGTGTACGCCAGCGAAAGATCCTCCCTTGTATTGAGCGGGGCGCGGGAAACCACTTCGATCTTCCCCTGCCATTCGTAATGCTTTTGCAGCGCTTTTTCTTTCAGATCCATTAGAAAGCCTCCGTCATCATAATCTATGTTGCAGCCGTGCTAACGGCTCTTGGACAGCTTAAAAATCCGTTCGAGCGAATTTTTTTCGGTCAGGCAGGTGCCGATGGGGTTTGGGCGCGAGGTAAAGCCCCCATGGAAATCGGTGCCGCCGGTTGGGATCAGGTGATAGGTTTCAATGAGCGCGTCGAGCGCGGCATCGTCCTCCGGACGGTTGTTCGGGTGGAACCGCTCCAGGCCGTCGCACAGGCCCTCCCGCGCAAGCTCCCCGGCAAGCTCGATCGAACGGTAGGAGGACGGATGCGCCACCACGCAGATCCCGCCCGCGCTGCGGATGAGTTTTGCAGCTTCCCACACGTCGGGATATTCATGACGCACATAACAGCTTCCCTGCGGGCCAAGCAGCTCTTTGAAAAGCTTTCCGTAAATCTCATTGGTGTAGCCGAGGTCGATCAGCGCATTCATAATGTGCGCGTAATAAAGCGACGCGGAACCTTTCGCGTTGCGCAGGATGTGCTCCTCGGTCACAGGGAAAAGCTGCATCACCTTGCGCATGCTCTCACGCACGCATTTGTCGCGGTTTTCCAGTGTGCGTTTCAGCAAACCTTCTAGCCGGTCCGGGGTTTTGGGCTGATAGCAGAGAAGATGCACCTTGCGGCCGCGGCTCCGATCAAAGGCGGAAATTTCCACGCCCGGGATCACCCCGATGCCAAACCGTTTTCCCAGCTGTTCCGCGCGGTTGTTGCCGGACAGGGTATCGTGGTCGGTCAGCGCAATAAAATCGAGCCCCGCCCTTTTGGCGTAGAAGATCAGATCATCTATGCCCATAGAGCCGTCTGAAAACCGTGAATGACAATGTAAATCTCCGATCATTCTTCTACGCCTCCCATAATAAAAATTCTAATAATATATTATACAACGTTTTATACATCATGCGCAACTTATATTTTGAATTTGCTGCGCGGATATGCTATACTGAGACAGGTTGAAAAACTATTTTTCCTGGAAATGGAGTCTGCTATGTCTTATTGTATTGACGCGGGGATCTGGTCCTCTGTTTTTGCCGTCCCGGCCGCGGTTGTGGACGAGCATATCAAGATGTGTTCCCCGCTTTCCCTAAAAATCCTGCTGGTCATGCTGCGCCACGGGGGGATCCCGGTCGACGCTTCCTGGCTTTCCGAACAGCTCAATATCTCCCCCGCCGACATTTCCGACGCGCTTGGCTACTGGGTCGAGACCGGCATCGTCCGCCGGACGGATGCGCCGCCTGTTGCCGCGCCCGCCCGTATGGCGGAACCTGCCGCGGCTGCTCCCTCCGCCGCGGCTGCGGCAGTGCGGGAGGAACATGCCCCCACCGGACAGAGGATCGTCACCATATCCGCGCGGCCCAAAATCGCGCGGGAGGACATCGTCGAAATGGCAAACGCTGACCCTTCCCTCTCCCAACTGCTGCGGGAGGCGCAGAGCATCCTTGGCGCGCCGCTCACACCGGTGGAAAGTGAAATTCTGATCGCGCTTTCCACCTATTACGGGATGCGCTGCGATGTCACGCTGATGTTGCTGCAATACTGCGTTTCCACCGGCCATAAAAGCATGAATTACGTTGAGAAAACCGCTGCTTCCTGGCTCGAACGGGGCATCGACACGCATGAAAAGGTCGAGCAGGAAATCCTGCGGCTGATGCAGCACAACGAAAATGAATCGAAAGTCGTAAAAGCGTTCGGTCTTCACAGCCGCGGGCTTACCCCGCGGGAACGGGAGTTCGTCGGCAGCTGGTTTTTGCTTGGGCTCGATGAAAAACTCATCTGCCTCGCCTGCGAACGCGCCGCTGAAAACACCGGCAAGGTTTCGTTCGCCTACGCTGACCGGATTATTCAATCCTGGAAGCAAAAAGGCATCGTTTCCGTCAAGGCCGCGCTCGACGATCTGTCGGCGGGAAATCCCGCCAAACAAAAACAGAACAAATCCGCACAGACCGGCGACAGCTCGCTTGACATGGATAAAATACACCGGCTGCTGCACGGCCAGACCGAAGGCTAGCCACAGCCCTGGAGGAAACAATGGGATACGCAAAGGAAATCTACAGCCAGGCGCGCCAGATCCTGGATGAACGCAGGCAGAAAGCGCAAATGCGCGCCGAACAGCGCCGCACGGAGCTTTACCGCGAGCTGCCGCGCCTTTCGGAAATCGAACGGATGCTCGCACGCACCGGCATCGCGGCTGCGCAAGCGGCGCTCGCGGGCGGCGGCGCGCAGGAACAAATCGAACGGCTCAAGCAACAGAATCTCGCACTGCAAAAGGAGCGCGCGCAGATTCTGCGGGACGCGGGGCTGCCGGAGGACTTTCTGGCGGTACACTACGTCTGCCCGGACTGCGGCGATACCGGTTATGTCGGACAGGATCGATGCGCCTGTTTGGCAAAGCTTCTGCGCCAGCTCGCTTACGGCAAGCTCAGCGATACGGTCAGCGGCGCCTCCGACTGCCGTTTTGAAAATTTCAGCCTCAGTTACTACCCGGACGAACCCAGCGGTCCTTATGGAATCGTTCCGCGCCGCGCGATGGACAAGGTACTGAACGCCTGCCGCGCCTATGCCCGCAACTTTACCCCGCGCAGCGACAGCCTGCTGCTTTGCGGCGGCACCGGGCTTGGCAAAACCCATCTTTCGCTCGCCATCGCCGGCGAGGTGACAAACCGGGGTTTCGGCGTGGTCTACACCTCTTCCCAACGGCTGCTCGACAGGCTTTCCCAGCAGCAGTTCAGCCGGGATATCACCGAGGATTATCAGCAGATGGCGCTTTCCTGCGACCTGCTCATCATCGACGACCTCGGCGCGGAATTTTCCACAGCCTTCACGGTGGCCGCGCTCTATAACCTTATCAACTCTCGGATCATTGAAAACCGTCCCTGCGTCATCAGTACCAATCTCGACGAAAATGGCCTGCGCGAACGCTACGGCGACCGGATCCTTTCCCGGCTGCTCTGTGCTTACCGGCCGCTCCAATTTTACGGCGAGGACATCCGGATGATCAAACGTTTCGCTTGTGCAAAGTAGACCAAAGGCCGCGCATTCCACCGAATGCGCGGCCTTTTTTATTTGAGCTGGTTTTTGAGGAAGGTCATATAATTTGCGAAGTGCGCGAACACAATACCCGGCTCCTGCAGGTCAGGACACCAGCGTTTGACCCATTCGAGCGTGACATAGCCCTGATAGCCGTTGTCCTCAAGCAGCCGCAGCGCGTCGAAAACCGGCACGTCGCCGTAGCCCATCATCCGATAGGCCACCTGTCCATTTTGGATAACCGAATCTTTGACGTGCATATACTTGACCCATTGGCCGATATTCGCATAAGTCTCGGCCGGATTTTCATGATAAAAACGGAACGGATGATGCAAATCCCACAACACGCCCGCCGTCTCGGGGTCGGTGCCGTTCATAAAATTCCGCAGCGATTTACTGTCGGCAAGCGAGCCGCTCGTTTCAATCAGCACCGAAACACCGGTCCCCTTGGCATAGGAGCAGAGCTTGTCATAGAGGCCCTTCGCCTGCAAAACATTGTCCTCCGGGCGCGGGTCGGGGTAGCTAGAAATCATCACCCGCACAAACGGCACCGAAAGCCGCGCCGCCAGGTCGATATAATCCTTCGCCTCCTGCACAAAGCATTCCGTGTCGCCCGGCGCGCCCAGGCAGGCGCCCGAGGTGAGCATTGGGATTTCCATGCCGGCCTTTTTGAGCCGCTCCATCGTCATCCGCGCGTTCTCCGCCCCAAACGCCTTGATCTTCGGCGCGTACATCTGGTTTTCGATGCCGCGAACCTCGATCCCGTCCAGCCCGAGGTCCTTTGCCGTGGCGAAAATTTCATCCCACGACCAGCCTGGGCATCCCAAAGTCGAAAAAGCGATTTTCATCGTCATACCACCCATCTGCCGATTCCGGCCATTATTTCTCGGTTTCTTAATCCTTGGAATTGATAAGCCTGCTCGAAGAGCTCTTCGAGGAGCTGGATTTCTTGGAAGAGGAAGATTTTTTAGAGGAGGAAGATTTCTTGGAGGATTTTTTGGATGAGGATTCTTCTTCATCCTCATCTTCCTCGTCTTCTTCACTCGATTCCGGCATCATCCGGGTATAAAGGATCACCCGGCTCTTATTCTTATCAAGCTCGGTGCCCGGTTCGGTATCGGTCCGGGCCACGATGCCCGGCTCGTAATCCTTGTTGAAGACATCAATCACGTCATAGTTGATCCCAAGTCCCTGCAACAGGCCCATTGCCTCCTCGACCGTCAGATCGACCACCTCGGGCATCTCGACCTTTTCTACACCCTTGGAAACGAACAGGGTGATCTTTGAGATATCGTCGAGCGGCGTGCCTTCCACCGGCTGCTGCTCGAACACAACGCCCCGTTCATAATCGTCATTAAATTTTTCTTCTATTTCAATCGGCACCTTATTGTAGTCGATTGTGTCCGCTGTGATGCCCACAAATTTTGGTACGACGGTTTCATCGATTTCCTCATCCTCCGAGAAGTCCACGCCCGCCATGGCGGAGGCGTTCTGGCTGGAGGAGCTCTGTGAGCTGCCCGGCGTGAGCAGGTCGCCAAGATAGGTCGTGGAGATGTAATACATCGCACCGGCAAGCGCGGCGGTCGCAACCAGCGCGGACAAAAGCCACGCCAGCACCGGATGCGACTTTTTCTGCCGTCTGCGGCGCTTCACTGTCTTTCGTTCATCCACCGGCCCCACCGCGCCCGCGCCGCCGCGGACCTGCCTGGAATTTACGGGCGGCTTCGGCGGCACCAGGTCAATGCTTGTGGCAAACCGGCCGTCGGTATGCGGCGGGAGATTCGCCCGGCGTTCCTGTTCGGCCACCGTCTGACGCAGCTCCTGCCGGTAAAGGCTGTCCTCCGGCGTTTCGTAGCTTCTGCGCGGAACCGGCGCCGTATACACCGCCGTATTTGAGCCGTCGGTCGCGAGCAGCTCCGCGATAAATGCTTCTGCCGTCTGGGTGCGGTCCTCAATCTCGACCGCCAGCGCATGGTTGATCGCGTTGACAGCGCTCTCGGTCATCTGCGGGCCGATCACCTGGCTGTCGAGCAGGTCATCCCCATAGATGCGGTCAATCGCAGCGGGCGGAATCTCGCCGGTCAACGTGCGATAGGTGATCGCGCCGAGCGCATAGACGTCGGTCCAAGTGCCCTGCCAGCTGTTCAGCGAATACTGCTCCGGCGCGGAGTAACCCGCAAAGAGCTGTGCGCCGAGCTCGCTTTTGTTGGTGCGCGCGGCCGCCACTGAAAAACAGCTGAGCCACAGCGCGCCCGACTGGTCGAGCTGGATGGTCTTTGGGGAGAGGCCGCGATGAATGAGCCCCGCTTTATGGACGTTTTCCACCGTATGGTAGAGCGGCATCAGCAGCTTTTTCGTATGCCGCCAGCTGAGCTTTCCGCCGCTGCGCTCCAGGAAAGATTCGAGGGTGATGGTCTTGATATAGCGGTAGACCGCGTAGATGGTGTTGTTCTCATAGCACAGATCGATGAGCGGCGTGACCTTTTCACCGGGTGAAAGATTCATCACCGAACGGCACAAATCCTCAAAATCGGACATCAGCGCCTTGTACTGCGCCTCCGAACTGGCGAGCGGCTGTACCGCAAAGGTCTCATGGTCACGGCGGGTGATGCTGTGCGGCGCATATTCGCGCAGCCAGACCCGCATCTCCTCCTCGCAGTCATATCCGACATACCATACGCCTTCCGGGTCGCTGGCATAACGTTTTCCCACAAGGTATCTCCCGCCGCCAATACGGGACCGCGGCGGAAGATAATTCAGGTCTGGTTCCGCCGCGCCGTCATAACCGCAGGCGCGGCAGGGCTCCCCCTCCTCAAAAAGCGGGGACATACAGCCCATACAAAGCTTGTGTTCATTGACTGCCATACTGGCACAACACTCCAATCGGTTTGGTTACGCGGTCTCAATCGCCGCGTCGTCCTGAAGCCCGAGCTTTTCGGTCGCATATTCGCGCAGCTTGAACTTCTGGATTTTTCCGCTTGCGGTCATTGGAAAACTGTCCATAAAGAGCACATATTTCGGCACTTTATGCCGCGCCATATTGGCGCGCACTGCTTCCTGGATCGCTTCGGCGCTGGTACAGTCCTCCCATGCGCGCGGAATGATGCAGGCACAGACCTCTTCACCGTACTGTTTATCCGGCACGCCGATGACCTGCACGTCCCGCACCTCGGGATGGGTATAGAGGAACTCTTCAATCTCCTTGGGATAGATATTTTCGCCGCCGCGGATGATCATATCCTTGATGCGGCCGGTGATCTTATAATAGCCGTTCTCATCCACCATCGCAAGGTCGCCTGAATGCAGCCAGCCGTCCGCATCGATCGCCTGGCGGGTGGCCTCCTCCATCTTATAGTAGCCCTTCATAATGTTGTAACCACGCGCGCAGAATTCACCCGGGGTGTTTGGCGGAAGCGTTTCGCCCGTCTCCGGGTCGACAATCTTCGTCTCGACGAACGGCATCGATTTGCCCACGGTAGTAACCCGCAGTTCAAGGCTGTCCTCCGTGGTGGTCATGGTGGTTGCCGGAGAGGCCTCGGTCTGGCCGTATGTAATCGTGATCTCCCGCATCCCCATCTTGTCGACGACCAGCTGCATCACCTTGATCGGGCAAGGCGAGCCCGCCATGATGCCGGTGCGCAGCCGCGGGAATTTGTAGTCGTGGAAGGTCGGGTGCTCGAGCATGGCGATGAACATGGTCGGCACGCCGTGCACCGCGGTGCACTGTTCATTCTGGAGCGCCTGCATGACCGCTGTCGGGCGGTAATACGGGATCGGCACCATCGCGGTCGCGTGGGTCAGGCTCGCCATGACCGCGAGCACCAGCCCGAAGCAGTGGAAAAACGGCACGCAGATACAGAGCTTGTCGTCGTGGGTAAATTTCATGCAGTCCCCGATCGATTTGCCGTTGTTGACAATGTTATAATGGGTCAGCATGACCCCTTTTGGGAATCCAGTGGTACCCGAGGTGTACTGCATATTGGTCACATCGTGCGGATCGATGCTGTCGAAGATCGCACGGAAGCTTTCCTCCGGCACCGACTTGCCCAATTCATGCAGGTCGTTCCAGGCGATCATCCCAGCCGGGGTATCCTCTCCCACGAAGATGATATCCTTGAGAAACGGCAGCTTCGGATCGGAGAAATCGCCGGGCTTTGCGTCCTTTAAGGTGGGACACAGCTCATTGATCGTGTCAACGTAATTATTCTCTTTAAAATTGCGGATCATGACCAGCGCTTTCGAATCCGACTGGCGCAAAAGGTACTCAAGCTCGAACACCTTGTAGTTCGTGTTGACCGTCACGAGCACCGCACCAATCTTGGCCGAGGCAAACAGCGTCAGCAGCCATTCGGGCACATTGGTCGCCCAGATCGCCACATGATCGCCTTTTCCAATCCCCAATGCCAGAAAGCCCTTGGCAATCCGGTTAACCTCATCATCAAATTCACGCCAGGTCATGTCGAACGGCCGGTCGGTATATTTCACCGCCTGGTCGTCCGGATACCGGTCGGCAACCTGCTCGAGCAGATTCCCAACCGTAATCGACATTAATTCGTTCACCTTACCGTCCTCCCAAATTCGTCCTTTTCTTTCTTGAAGTTTGCTGATCCGCCCGCATGCAACAAGCCGTACCAAAAAAGAGCCTCCAGCCGGCTTTCAGGCGATAAAGCAGCATGCGCCGTGCGCCGCCGCCATAAAGCAAAACGTTTGGCCGTCCTTCGGCGGCCACAATCGGCTTTGGACCGATTGGCTGCGGCAGAAAACCGGCAGAGCCGGCGCATCTGCCTGGCCATAAGTCGATATAATAGCCGCTTTGCAGCTATTATACCACAAGCGCGAAGCGCGCAGTGGGATAATGGCGCATTGGGACAGAAGCGCCAAAGGCGCGAATCGTCCTGCGCATAAAAAGGTATAATAGCCGCTTTGCGGCTATTATACCATAAAACAATACGGCGGTTCAACTTTTTTATCTTGGCTTGGGCGGTTACGGCAAAAAGGAGGCGCGCCCGACCCTTCTGGGCGGACGCGCCTGAAACGATTTATCTTCAGCGGTTTTTAAACCGCCGGGCTGCCACAGCGGCCGCTCCGACCACTGCCGCGATCGCCGCCGTCCAGGCGGCCTCGGATCTGTGCGCGGCTCCGTTTTCATTTTGTGCATTCCCGCGCAGACTGGTGTGAATCGTAATCGGACCCCTCCCGTCCTCCTCATCCGCCGGTTCCACAATCGCGTCGTCATAGAGGGTCTGTTCATGTTTGGCTGAACCGACAATCTGTGTCGGCAGAGTCCCGCCGATCGAAGGTCCCTCTTGCCCTCCAGACCGATTTGACCAGCCGCTTTTATTCGGGACGCCGTACTGCCCTTCAGAGGAAGAATCCTCCTCATCCTCTTCCGAGGAGGATTTCTTTTTGGAACCGCTCGAAATTTCCGAACTGCTCGAATCCTGTGAAGAAGAGTCCGGCGTGCTGGAACTGTCCGGCGTACTCGAAGACGAATCCCCACCTGATCCGAGGATTAAGGCGGGACCTGTAAAAATCACCCGCGCCAGAAAAAATTCGTTTTCAGTGGCTGGGAAATCGGGCATGCGGCCATCCCCGCGAAAGATCCGGTTTCTGGCCAGCCGAACCTTGATCCAGCCCGCGCCGGCTGGAACTTTCGCCGTATATGCCTCCCAATGGTATGGACCTCCGGATTGCCTGCGCGCATCGGAAAGCCGTGGTGAAAGCGCCCCGAAGCTCCCGCCATCCACTGAAGAAGAAATGTTCAGCCCATAGAAACCCGCCGTTTCCAAGGGACGGGAATCCGGCAGGAAAGCATACCCATCCATTGTAACCCGCAGACTTCTGACGCCGCCGGAAGTATTGATGAATACCTCATCCTTCCCGCTGTCATAAAAGCAGCGTTTTGCGCCGCTTACCGAATCCGTATGGTAAAGTCCCAGCCAATACGCCCCTGCTGAACCGGGTACGGCAAAGCTGCCGTTCGCGGAACAGATTTCCACCCGCACCTCCTGCGCTCCGACAACCTGGTAAACCGCCTGCGCTTCGGTTCCAGACATGGAAAGAACCGATTGGTCGGGACAATTCGCCCACCCGCTGAACGAACCGAAATCTTCGATCCGTTTTGAGAAATTCTGATAAACGCAGATGCTGTCTGAAGCAGACGCGGCGCATTCATCCGTATAGGTCTGTGCAAAAACCTGTGTGCACAGGCAGGACGCAGCCAGTATTCCACCCAGGGCCGCAGCTTTCCATCTTCTCACGCGCATCTTCCTCCCGGTCTGTTTTCGACAGGATTCGACATATTTTTTGTAAATTTCAGTATAACAAATTGTAAATAATTGGACAATTCCCTATAGTTCCAACGACGTATATACTATAGTGCAAGTGTCATACTATATGCGGCAGGGTTCTGCCGATGATTGAATAACACGCTTTCTGCGTGGGCAGCCTACCCTGTAAGGAAGGGATACACTCCCGTCCTTTACATAGAAAGCCCCCGGATCTTGAAGATCCGGGGGCTTTCTATTCGTTATTAATCAAGGTTGATCCGTTCCAACAAATCGTTGCGCTCATTCCACAGCCGGTCGGACAGATCCACATAGTAGCGGTGCGGATGCTCAAAACGCCGGACCTCTTCCCAAAGGCGCGCCACCTGTTCGGCACAGTATTTCTTGATCTCTTCGAGCGGACGCGGCGTATAAACGCATCTGCCTTTGTCAAAAACCTGTACCAGAAGGCTTTCCGCGCGATAGTTGGTGATCACCTTTTTCTTCCAGGTTGCGACCGGATCGAAAATGGTGATCGGCATCGAATCGTCCACTTTTTCTCCCCGCACCGTCACATAGTCGGCGATGGCCTGTCCGGTTTCCCGGTTATAAAAACGGTAGAGGTCCTTGAAGCAGGGTACCGTGATCTTTTCGATGCTCTCGCTGACCTTGATCTTCGGCACAAATACGCCGTCCTGTTCGACCGCGGCCAGTTTATAGACACCGCCGAATACCGGATCGGACTTGCTGGTGATGAGGTTCTCGCCCACACCGAACATATCGAGCTGAGCGCCCTGGATGATCAGGTCGCGGATGATGTATTCATCAAGCGAATTGGAAGCCATGATCTTACAGTCGGGATAACCCGCGTCATCCAGCATCTGGCGCGCTTTTTTCGAAAGATAGGCGATGTCGCCGCTGTCGATGCGGATGGCCTTTGGACGGCAGCCGAGCGGCGCGAGCACCTCTTCGGCGACCCGAATGGTATTCGGGACGCCGGATTTGATGACATTGTAGGTATCCACCAGGAAAACGGAATTGTCCGGATACAGTTCGGCGTATTTCTTAAACGCCTCATATTCGCTGTCGAACACCTGCACCCAGCTGTGGGCCATCGTTCCGACCGCCGGGATATTGTGGTCGCGATCCGCAATCACACAGGCTGTCGCGGCGCAGCCGCCGATATAAGCCGCTCGCGCGCCAAGGATGGCCGCGTCGTAGCTTTGCGCGCGGCGGGAGCCGAATTCAGAAATCGGACGGCCTTCGGCGGCGCGCACAATCCGGTTGGCTTTTGTGGCTACGAGCGACTGGAAATTCACGGTCAAAAGCACCATCGTCTCGATGAGCTGCGCCTGGATGATCGGGCCGCAGACAACCACGACCGGCTCGTTCGGAAAGACCGGCGTGCCTTCCCGCACTGACCAGATGTCGCATTGAAACTGAAAATGGGCAAGATAATCGAGAAACTTTTCACTGAACTGGCCTTTTTCCCGCAGATAGGCAATATCCTCCTCTGTGAATTTCAGCCCTTTCAGATAATCAATCAGCTGCTCGAGCCCGGCAAACAGCGCAAATCCGCCGTCGTCCGGGATTTTACGGAAGAACATATCAAAAACGGCGATTTTGTCCTCGAATCCGTATTCAAAATATCCGTTTGACATGGTAATCTCATAAAAGTCGGTCAGCATGGTCAGGTTCCGTTTCATATCCATTGGGATCATTCTTGTCACCTCGTTAAACGTTCCTAGGGAATTTTATCCTTAGTTTACACCATTCTGACAAGAATGGCAATCGGTTTTTGTATGATTTCCTTTGCACACTTCGGTTTGCTTGATTTATCCAGCATTTGTGTTATACTAAAATATGTATAATTTACTCAAAAAAGACAGGAGCGTTGTCGATGCGCATCGCATTATTTACAGAAACTTACCTGCCTCATATCAACGGTGTTGTGACTCACGTCAAGTCCCTCAAAGACGGGCTGGAGCAGCTCGGCCATGAGGTCCTGATCGTCACGGCCGATGCTTCCGCGCGCAGGCATTACATCTCGAACGGCATCCTGCATTGCCCCGCGCACACCTCCCAGCGTTTTTACGGCTACGGCATCGCGATGCCGCTTTCCACCACCCGGCTCAAATACATCAGCAAATTCAAGCCCGACGTCATCCATGTGCACCAGGAGTTTGGCATCGGGCTTTCCGGCATGATGATTGCCAAAGTCCTGGGGATCGCGCTTGTTTACACCCTGCACACAATGTATGACGAATACATCTATTATGTCGCGCCGCGGCCGCTTGTACCCATGACCAAAAAGTTCTCCCATCAGTACACCAAGATGTTTGCCCGCTCCGCCCAGGAGATCACCGGCCCTTCGCGCAAATGTGAAGAATATTTTCGCAAGACCGGCGTCTATAAGCCGGTCAACGTGATCCCCAACCCGGTCGATCTCGATGCGTTCAGCATCGACAATATCGATGAAGATAAGAAGGCCGCTTTCCGGCAAAAGTTCGGCTACGGGGAAAATACGATGATCGGCGTGTTTGTCGGGCGGCTCGGGCGCGAAAAAAGCGTGGATGTGCTGCTCGATTACTGGAAAGAGGCTATCCGTCCCGAGGAGGACATCAAGCTGCTCGTCATTGGGGACGGTCCCTGCAAGGAGGAGCTCGAACAGCAGGCGCGCGAACTCGGCATCGCGGATATGGTGACCTTTGCGGGCAAGGTGCTGCACGAGGAGATCCCGCCCTATTATGCCTCCTGCGACTTTTATATTACCGCTTCCACTTCGGACACAAATTCCATTTCGATGCTGGAAGGCATGGCCACCGGCCTGCCCGTTTTGCAGATCGTCGATCCGCTCAACGAAGGCCAGGTAGTCGACGGGATCAACGGCTTCATCTTTCAGGACGCGCAGGAGATGTCCGGGAAGATCCATCTGCTGCGCAAAATGCCCCAGGATGAACTGGACAAGCTCCGCCTGTCCGTGCGCCAATCGGTGGAAAACAGCGGCGCGGTCAACCTGGCGCAATATGTTCTGAATGTCTATAATAAGGCGCTGCGAGAGAAAAAACGGCATCTGCATTTTAGAATGAATCTGCATCTGCGAAGGGAGCGCAAACAATGAAAAACCATTATGACATTGCAATTATCGGCGGCGGGATCGGCGGGCTGATGGCGGCTTACCGCCTGAGTGAAAACGACCCCTCCCTTTCGATCGTCCTGTTCGAAAAAGGAAATCCGCTCGGAAAACGCATCTGCCCAATCATCACCAAACAGGTGAAAACCTGCATCAAATGCAAATCCTGCGCTATCATGGAAGGGCTGGCTGGCGCCGGTGCCTTTTCCGACGGCAAATATGTCATCAGCACCGAATACGGCGGCTGGCTTACCGAGTTTTTGCCGGATGAAACGGTCATCGATTATATCGAACAGGCGGACAAGATTCTTGTGAACTTCGGCGCAACCACCGAACGCTTCCAGCCCAACAATGACCTCAAAAAGCTCTGCATCGGCTACGACCTGCATATGGCGCAGGCACAGCTCAAGCATCTGGGAACCGACTCCAATTTCGACACGATGATGCATCTCATCAATTCGCTCGAGGGGCGGGTTGAAATCCACACCAAGACCAATGTGTCGAATGTCGAACGGACATCACGCGCACTCACGGTGCAGGATGCCGGCGGCGAGCACACCCTCACCGCCGACCGGATCATCTTCGCGGTCGGGCGCGCCGGAAGCATGTTTTTCTCCGACTGGTGCGAAAAAAACAATGTGCCGCTGCACAATAACCAGGTCGATATCGGCGTGCGGGTCGAGCTGCCGTCGATCGTCTGGGAGGACTTCTCCAAAAAGATTTACGAACCGAAAATCTGGTACCGTTCCAAACGTTACGGGGACACCACCCGCATGTTCTGCTTCAACGACCGCGGCCAGGTGGTCACCGAAAACACCAACGGCGTACTTACTGTCAATGGCCACAGCTACCGCGACGAAAGCCGCAAAACCCAGAACAGCAACTTCGCGCTGCTTTCGACCACCAACTTCACCCAGCCATTCAAAGAGCCGATCGAATACGCCAGGTATGTGGCAAGCCTTGCGAACCTCATCAGCGGCGGCAGCGTGCTGGTACAGCGGCTGGGCGACCTGATGAACGGCCGGCGCACCGATGAAAAACGCCTCCGGCAGGGCACCGTCCGGCCGACCTTGTCCGCTGTCCCCGGCGACCTGAGCCTCTGTATGCCCAAGCGTCAGCTCGACAACATCGTTGAGACGCTCCAGGCGCTCGACCAGGTTTCTCCCGGCACCGCCAATTACGATACGCTGCTTTACGGCATCGAATGCAAATATTATTCCGCGCGCCCGAAATGCGATGAATTTGAGATCGAGGGCTGTCCGGGCATCTACGCGGTCGGCGACGGCGCGGGCTTCACCCGTTCGCTTTCGCAGGCGGCGGCCAATGGGCTTTATGTGGCGGACCTGCTCACCCGCAAAAAATAAACCATGTACTGAAAAAGCAGCCGTCCGGAAGGACGGCTGCTTTGCTATGTTCCGGTTATTCCGCGTTGTAGAAAATCTGTGCGATCGGGGAATCTTTCGACAGGATCAAGGTGTTGTCCTCACCCTTCAGGGAAGCTTTTGCCGCGTCAAGCGAACGGACGAACGAATAGAAACCGGCCCGGTCGGCATCGGCATAGGCTTCGGAAAGAATCCGCATGTATTCCGCCTCGCCTTCCGCGATCACTTTTTCCGCGTTTGCCTGCGCTTCGGAAACCTTGATCGAGATGGTTTTGTCGGTTTCGGTGCGGATCTTTTTCGCCTCCGATTCACCTTCCGCCTGATAGGAAGCGGCAATATTGTTGCGCTCGGAGATCATGCGCTCATAGACGGCGTTCTTGTTGTCGTCCGGCAGGTCGAGGTGCTTGGTCTCGACCGCGACGAGGGTCACACCGTACTGATCGAGGCTGCTTCCGATATTTGCAAAGATCGCGCCGGCCAGCTCGTCGCGGCCGGAGATGATCTCGGCCTGCGACAGGCTCGAGATGACGTTCTTCATCGAGTTATAGACGATCGTGCTGATACGCGCCTCCGCGTTGGTGACGTTGCCGTTGAGCGTCTGGATGAACTTGGTCGGATCGGACACCTTCCACAGCACAAAGCTGTCGGCCACCATGGTTTTTTTATCTTTGGTGATGACATCCGAAATCGGCAGGTCATAAAGCAGCACCGTCTTGGGGATCGATTTAACCGTCTGGATAAACGGCGCCTTGAGACTTGGACCGGCTGTATCGCGCACCGCGACAATCTTGCCGAACTGCTGGATGATGCTGTATTCATTGGTCCGGGTGACGACCAGCACGTTGAAGATCAGGATAAACAGGATGACAAGTACGATCAGTACCTTCAGCAGGCGCCCCATCACCTTTTTGACCTTGCCGCCCATTTCTTTCATCGCGTCGACGGTTTTCGGATCGACCTGTGGGCCGCCCTGCCCAAAGGGGTTATTCTGATAAAAATTGTTGTTCATCTTTTATTCCCCTCCTTCCGAACTGCCCGCGGCGGGCGATGCGTTCCCGCCCGATGCAAACGGTTCAAGCGGCAGCAGCTTATTCACACCGCCCGCGCCGTCGTCGATGATGATCTTGAGACCCGGCAGGATCTCCTCCATTGCCTCATAAAACATCCTCTGTTTGGTGATCAGCGGGTTTTTGGTGTACTCCTCATACATCGCGTTGAAGCGCGCGACCTGGCCTTCCGCCTCATTGATACGCGCCTGTTTGGTGGCTTCCGCCTTTTTCAGAATCTCATCCACCTTCGCGACCGCGGCGGGCTCCTGCTCGCTCTTATATTTGTTGGCGTTATTGATGGAGGTTTCCTTCGACTGTTTGGCAGTTTCCACCGCCTTGAAGGCTTCGAGCACCTCGGTCGTCGGCGGTTCGGCGTCCTGGATGGTGATATTCACCAGCATCACGCCGAGATCCTCCTTTTCCAGGCGTTCAATCAGTTTCTCCTTGATCTCAGCCTGGATTTCGTTCTTTCCGGTCGTGATGACGCTGTCGACCGGGTAAAGGCCGATCGTGTCGCGGATATAGCTCTGCGCAAGCGTTTTGAGGATCAGCACCGGGTCCTGCGAAGCATACAGGAACTTGATCGGATCGGACACCTTATATTCCACGAAGAAATCTACGTTGACGAAATTGTAATCCGAAGTGATCATCAGTGATTCGGCCTCGATCGGCTCTTTTGTGTCGAGTTTATAGCCAATTGGGAAACCGTTGATCACGGTGGAAACTTTGGTCACCTGCTGCAAAAACGGGATCTTGTAATGCAAGCCTGGCGAACTCACAGTCGTCGGGGTGCCGAAGGTAGTCACTACCGCCTGCTCCTGTTCGTTGATGCTGTAGACCGCATTAAAAGCCAGCACCGCGACAATCACAAGCGCAATGACAATTTTGGGGACCAGGGATAGGAATGTGCCCTTTTCTTTTGGCATGCCGGGAATCCTCCTTCTTTTATCTCAAGCTCGTTAGGGAAGTAACAAGTAGTATATCATATTCCGACAAGAATCGCCATAATATTCACATATTATTCACATGAATTCATACACTTTTTACAAAGAGAAAACGCCCGCGCTTATTGCGCGGGCGTTTTCTCCGATCCGGTATCTTCCGGCTGTTCCGAAACATTCTGCTGCTGAGCCGCGGCAAGCGCTTCCTGCTCGGCCTTGGCTTTTGCCTGTGCTTTTGCCTTGGCGCGCGCCTCTTCATCAGCAATTTCCTGCGGGGTCTTTTCACGCAGGCGCTTAAAGCAGTAAGGGCACTGGCTGATTTCATCCATCGATCCCTTACGCATCGCAAACCGGTGCCCGCAGGAGGGGCAGCGCCAGTACATCAGATTGATATACAAAAAGGCGCAGACCATGACGATACCCGCGCCGAGCAGGATATTCTCCAAAAGCTTGGAAAAGCGGGTTGCGATCGCGCAGGAAATCATAAACGCACACGCGATATAAAGACAGTAGACCGAAACCCTTCTCCATTTGAACATATCCCAGTTTTTCATTCCAAAATCCCCCTATTCATTGTTTGCCATTGAATCCCGGTAGAGTTTATATTCCATCGAATCAACCAGCGCGTGGATGGACGCGTTGATGATATCGGTTGAAACGCCAACGGTTGTCCAGATGTTCTCCCCATCGCTCGTTTCGATCAGAACCCGCACCAGCGCGGCAGTCGCTTTGCCGGTATCCATGACGCGAACCTTGTAGTCGATCAGCCGCACACCCGAAAGGCCCGGATAAAAAACCTCCAGCGCCTTACGCAGCGCGCGGTCAAGCGCATGGACCGGTCCGTCTCCCTCGTCGGCGGTGATCTCGTACCGGTCGCCCACCCGCAGCTTCACCATTGCGGAAGCCATATGCCGGTCGGCCGCGTCCTGTTCCCCGATGATCCGGAAGAGTTCCAGCTCGAAGAACGGCTTAAAATATCCAAGCTCCTTGAGCACCACCATTTCAAAGCTGGCGGTTGCCGCTTCAAACTGGTAGCCCTCGTATTCGAGCGCCTTGAGCTTGTCCACAAGCTTTTGCAGTTCGGGCGAATCTTTGCGCAGGTTTGGAACGAACTCGGCGACCTTGCTCATCAGCGCCGTGCGGCCGGAAACCTCCGAAAGCAGGATCTGCCGCCGGTTGCCGACCGATTCCGGGTTGATATGCTCGAACGCGGCGGAATTTTTCATCACCCCGTCCACGTGCATGCCGCCCTTATGCGCAAAGGCGCTCTTTCCGACATACGGCATCGAATGCGGAAGCCGCACGTTTGAAACCTCCGATATGTACCGTGCGGTCTTTGTCAGCCGTGAAACCCGGTCGGGCGGAATGCACAGGTAGCCGAGCTTAAGCTGCAAATTTGCGATTGCAGCCGCAAGGTTCGCATTGCCGCAGCGCTCCCCAATGCCGATATAGGTCCCCTGCACATGGTCCGCGCCCGCTTTCACCGCCGCGATTGTCGCCGCGACCGCGCAGCCGGTGTCGTTGTGGCAGTGGATGCCAATCTTTCCCGGGAACCGCTTTTCCATTTCCGCGGTGACCGCCGCGATTTCATCCGGAAAACAGCCGCCGTTCGTATCGCAAAGTACCAGCTTGCAGGCGCCTGCCTTCTCTGCCGCCTCCAGCGTTTCCACCGCGTAATACGGATTCTGCTTGTAACCGTCGAAAAAGTGTTCGCCGTCGAAAAAGACGCGTTTGCCCGCCCTTACGAAAAAATCCACCGTATCGAAGATCATCCGCAGGTTTTCCTCCGGCGTGGTGCCAAGAACCTCGCGAACCTGCCAGTCGGAGGATTTGCCGAACACCGACACACAGCCAGTCCCCGCCCGCAGAAGCGCCGCGCAGTTTTTATCCTCCGTCACCGGAACGCCCCTGCGGCGGGTCGAGCCGAACGCCACAATCCGCGCATGGGAAAGGGAAATTCCCTTCACCCGCTCAAAGAATTCCGCATCCTTGGGGTTGCTGAACGGGTTTCCGGCCTCGATATAGTCGATCCCAAGCTTATCGAGAGAGCGCACAATATTCAGTTTGTCCTCGACCGAATAGGAGACGCTTTCACCTTGCGCGCCGTCCCGCAGGGTCGAATCGAAAATCTCAATCCGTTTCATATTATCACCGCCACATTCCTTCCGGCAATATTAAGATTGTAACACAAACCCGCCGCTTTCACAAGTCCGCGTAAAACGCCCGAATTCCGGCATTTCCCGCAAGTTTTTAGCGCCTTGCACTTTACAAGGATGAAGTTTTGCGCTAAACTAAAAGACGAATATGAAGTACAGCAACAATGGGGTTGCCGCTTGACCTTTTTCAGATTGAAACGGAGGAACCAAGTTGAAGCTACACTTTACCAAAATGCACGGGCTGGGCAACGATTACGTCTATGTCAACTGTCTGGAACAGAAGCTCAGAAACCCGGAGGAAATCTCCCGGATCGTGAGCGACCGTCATTTCGGCGTCGGTTCCGACGGGCTGATCCTCATCTGCCCGTCCGACAGGGCCGATTTTGAAATGCGTATGTTCAACGCGGACGGCTCGGAGGGCAGCATGTGCGGGAACGGCATCCGCTGTGTCGGGAAGTTTGTCTATGACAAACGGCTGACCGGAAAAAAACACCTCACAATCGAAACCAGAAGCGGGATCAAGACGCTCGACCTCACGGTCGAAGACGGCAGCGTTTCAACGGTGGCGGTCGATATGGGCAAGGCATCCTTTCGTGCGAAAGACGTGCCGGTCGAAACGGAATACGACGAGTTCATCAGCCAGCCAATGCTGGTGCGCGGCGAGGTTTACCTTGTGACCTGCGTATCGATGGGCAACCCCCACGCGGTCATCTTCTGCGAGGATGTGGATAACGTCGACCTCGAAGAGATCGGACCGCTTTTTGAAAACCACGCGGATTTTCCGGAACGGATCAACACCGAATTTATCGAGCTGGTCGACCGGCAGACGCTTAAAATGCGCGTTTGGGAACGCGGCAGCGGAGAAACCTTTGCCTGCGGCACCGGCGCGTGCGCTTCGGTCGCGGCTGCGGTGATCAACGAGCACTGCGATCCGGATACTGAAGTGACCGTCCGGCTTCTGGGCGGAGATCTCAAGATCACCTGCTCTCAGGACTATAAAATCCTGATGAAAGGCCCCGCTACCCACGTCTTCGACGGCGTGGTGGAGATTGGCTGAGTCAGCCTGTATTAATGGCGTTTGTACAATGGCGTGCAGATCGCTGGACAACAAATAATTGGAGTGATCGATTTATGGCGCACGTCAACGAAAATTACCGAAACCTTAAGGACAGCTATCTCTTTTCGGACATCAACAAGCGGGTCGCGGCGTTCGCGGCGGCACATCCGGAAAAGAAAATCATCCGTCTCGGAATAGGCGACGTTACCCTTCCGCTCATGCCGCGGGTCATCGAAGCGCTGCGCGGCGCGGTGGACGAGATGGGATCGGCCGCCACCTTCCACGGCTACGGCCCGGAACAAGGCTACGGCTTTCTGCGCGATGCGATTCGGGACTACTATGCCCACATCGGCACCGCGCTCGAACCGGACGAGATTTTCGTCTCGGACGGCGCGAAAAGCGATCTTGGAAATCTCACCGACCTTTTTGCCGCGGACAACACCGTACTGATCCCCGACCCGGTTTATCCGGTCTATGTGGACACAAACCTCATGAACGGCCGCAAAATTATTTATCTCGCGGCGAACGCGGAGAATGGTTTTCTTCCGATGCCGGACGTATCTGTTCACGTGGACCTCATCTACCTCTGCTCCCCGAACAATCCGACCGGCGCGGTCTACACAAAGGAGCAACTGAAAGGATGGGTCGACTACGCGCTCGCCAACGAAGCGGTGATCTTATTCGACGCGGCGTACGAGGCGTTCATCAGCGATCCGGCCCTGCCGCGCAGCATCTATGAAATCGAAGGCGCGAAAAGCTGCGCGATCGAACTCTGCTCGCTTTCGAAAACCGCTGGCTTCACCGGCACCCGCTGCGGCTACACCGTCGTGCCTCACGCGCTCACCGCGAAGACGGCGGGCGGCGGGGTCCTTTCGCTCAACCGGATGTGGCTGCGCCGCCAGACGACCAAGTTTAACGGCGTCCCGTACATCGTGCAGCGCGGCGCGGCGGCGGTCTTTACCGAGGAAGGCATGCGGCAGGCCAAAGAAACGATCGGCTACTACAAGCAGAACGCAAAGATCATGGCCGAGACGCTCACCCGGAAAGGCATCCGGTTCTTCGGCGGGGTGCATTCGCCGTACCTCTGGATGGAGTGTCCAAACGGGATGAAATCCTGGGAATTTTTCGACTATCTGCTCGAAAACGCCGCTGTCGTCGGCACCCCCGGCGAAGGATTCGGCGTGAACGGAGAAGGCTATTTCCGTCTCACCGCATTCGGCGGTCGTGACAACACGGCCGAAGCGATGGAACGGTTTCAGAAATTGTTCTAAATTCAACAAGGAGGACCTATCATGGACGAGCTGCACTACCTGTGGAAGGATCGCAAACGCATCCTGGGCATGCCCATCACCTTTACCAAGTACGCCATGTCCGACGACCGGATCTTTTTGGAAACCGGCCTTCTCAATATCAAAATGGAGGAGGTCATCCTCTACCGGGTACGGGACATCAGCCTTTCCATCTCGCTTTGGCAGCGGATCTTCGGGGTCGGCACCGTCACGCTGCAGTCCTCCGACAAGAGCCTGCCTGTCCTGGAGCTCAAAAACATCAAGCGGCCCCGCGAGGTTAAGGAACTGATCCACAAACAGGTCGAGGAGATGAAGATCGCCCGTAAGCTGCGCGTCGGCGAGGTGCTCGACACCTGCGATCACGACTTTGACGGCGACGACAGCGCTGACAGCGTCATTCTGTAAATACAATCAAAAAGGCTCCTGCGGAAAATCGCGGGAGCCTTTTTGATATCTTACCGCACAGCGCGCCAGAGAAGGCGGTTCTCTGTAAACTGCGTTTCAAGGTTCTGTTCGTCGCAAAGGTACGAAAGGTAGGAACGCACCGTGCTTCCAACCAGGACATATTGATTAAAATCCATCGTGAGCGCATAGTGGTCAAATACACGTTTGAGAATTTCCTCAAAGCAAAGCGGTTCACGGCAGATAGCAAGCAGCATATCTATATTTTCGTGCACCTTGCGGCGGTTTGCTTCGCACAGCGGACGGATATCCGTAACCACAGGCGCATGCGCCGGGACAAAACAGTCTCCTTCCAGTGTTTCAACCTTATCGAGCGTATCCAGATAGGCTTTTACATCGTAGAGGAAGGCCAGGTGATATTTTTCGAGGATGTTCTCTCCGGAGAGGCAGTCGGCCAGAAACCACACGCCGTCCGGCGTCTTTATCCCGAACATCGCAAAGAAATGCCCCGGCAGCGGCAGGATTTCCATCCCGTCCGGAAGTTTCCATTCTCCGATCTCGCGCGCATCGCTCGGCTGCGCCATCAGAAATTTGTTGCGGAGCGCCTTGCAGGGATAGCCGCCGTAGAGGAAAGACGGTTCCAAAACCGGGTACTTTGTGAAAGCGGCTTCCATCCCGGCGGTATAGGCCGGCACGCCGAGCCGGTCCTGCAGCAGCCGGTTCCCGCCGATATGGTCGGCGTTTGAATGGGTATTGAGGATCGCTGTAAGTTTCCAGCCGTTTGCATCGAGAAGCTTGAGCACCTTTTTGCCCGCTTCCTTGTCATTTCCGCTGTCAATGAGCAGCGCGCCAGCATCATCCAGAAGATAAATCCCCATCTTTGCCGGGCAGTCGATATAAAAGGTTCGTTCTGTCAGCCTGACCAGCTCGTACATTTTTTGTTTCCCCTCCTTATTCGATCCCGTAGAGCAGGGCGTTCACGATGGCGGCGGCTACGTTGCTGCCGCCTTTGCGCCCGCGCGCCACGATATGCGGCGTGCCGGTTCCAAGGATCAGTTCCTTGCTCTCCACTACGTTGACAAATCCGACTGGCACGCCGATCACAAGCTCAGGATGAAGCCTTCCTTCCCCGATCAGCTCATAAAGCCTGATCAGGGCGGTCGGCGCGTTGCCGATTGCGAAAATGAGCGGACCGGTGAGCGCGCAGGCCTTCTCCATGCTCGCGACCGCGCGGGTTGTCCCGTTTTGCTTTGCGGCGGCGGCCACGTCCGCGTCGGACATAAAGCAGTGCACCGCGCCGCCGAACCGCGCAAGGCTCTTTTTGTTGATCCCGGCCTTTGCCATCTGGGTATCGGTTACGACCGACGCGCCAGCGCGCAGCGCAGCGCGCGCAGTTTCCACCGCACTGGGCGAGAAGGTGAGATTTTCGGCATAATCGAAGTCGGCGGTCGTATGGATCACCCGTTTGACGACCGCTTCCCGCTCCGGGCTGAGCATGACGCCCCGCGCTGCAAGCTCCTCCCCGATCATTTCCATGCTGCGCCGCTCAATATCGGCGGGCAGTATGTTTTGCAGCTCCACTTTCATCCCGTCCCTCACAATTCAATCCCGCGCCGCGCCGGGACGCCGCGGTCATATGGATGCTTACGTTTGACCATCTCGGTCACGTAATCCGCCTTTTCGAGCAGCCAGTCGGGTGGATTGCGCCCGGTCAGAACCAGTTCGGCCTGCTCCGGTTTTTGCTCGATGAGGCTTCGCAACAGATCCTCGTCGACCAATTCACAGGAAAGCGCGCCGAGGATCTCATCGAGGACGAGCAGGTCACACTGCCCCGCGCGCAGCAACTCGAGGGCGGTGAGCAGGTTCTTGGTGCAAAGGTCGTAGGTCTGCTGCAATTCCCGTTCATCCATCTGGAAAGTGAACTTTTCACTCGCCTTGCCGCGGATGACCGTGATGCCCGGAATCAGCGCGAGCGAAGAAAGCTCGCCCGTTTCCTGCCCTTTGAGAAACTGTAAAATTGCAACTTTCATGCCGTTCCCCGCGGCACGCGCCGCAAGTCCAATCGCAGCGGTGGTCTTCCCCTTGCCGTCGCCGCAGTAGATATGAATGAGGCCTTTCATATGCCTTCCTCCAGAATCCGATAAATTTTTTCCATGTCGAGCGATTCCCGCACGCCTTTTGCAAGCAGATTGTACTGCTCTTCGCGGCGCCCGTCAAGATCGGCCGACGCGATATTCTCCCAGGCAATCCCCTTCGCCTTGCAGAGCGAAACGATCAGCGCTTTGGCCGGCTCCTGCTTATCAAACAGGCCATGCAGATAAGTACCATAGATATTTCCCTGCTGCGCGCCGTCCGCATGGACTTGCGGGATGCCTCCGGTCGTGCGGATTTTGGTGAGCGGCTCGTTTGACAGGGTTTGGCCCATGTGGATTTCGTACCCTGCCACCGGCACGCCTGAGAGTCCGGAAAGTATCCCGCCGATCCTGCCTGCAAAGCTGCCTACCACCTGGGTACGGGTCTTCTGCGGCGCGAATACGGTTACAACCGGCAAAAGCCCCATCCCTTTGAGGCTTCCCCCGTGTTCCACATTATGCGGATCGTGCAGGGCCTCCCCAAGCATCTGGTAGCCGCCGCAGACGCCAAGCACCGCGCCGCCGGCCGCGGCATGTTTGAGGATCGCAGCCTCAAGCCCGCTCTGGCGCAGCCAGAGCAGGTCCTCCATCGTGTTCTTGGTACCCGGCAGGATGATGAGATCCGGACTGCGCAGTTCCCCGACGCGCTTGACATACCGCAGGGAAACCCCGTCGATCGCGGAAAGCGGATTGAAGTCGGTGAAATTGGAAAGCCGCGGCAGGCGGATCACCGCGATGTCCACGGCGCCCGCCGTATTTGGCGCGTCCAGCCGTTCGGACAGGCTGTCCTCATCATCTAGGTCGAGACGCAGGTACGGCACCACGCCGACCACCGGCACGCCGGTTGCCTGTGCGATCATCTCAACACCCGGCTCCAGGATGGTTTTATCCCCACGGAACTTGTTGATGACCATTCCCTTGACCATCTCCCGCTCATCCGGCTCTAGCAGCAGCAGCGTCCCAGCGAGCGACGCGAACACGCCGCCCCGGTCGATGTCCCCGGCAAGCAGGACCGGCGCCCCCGCCAACTTCGCCATGCCCATGTTGACGATGTCATCCTGTTTTAGATTGATTTCCGCCGGGCTGCCCGCTCCTTCGAGCACAATGATGTCATACTGCCCCGCGAGTGTTTCATATGCCTCCCGGATCTTTGGGACGAGCGTATGTTTCATCTGAAAATATTCCCGCGCACTCATGTTGCCAATCACTTCGCCGTTCACAATCACCTGCGAGCCGGTGTCACTCGATGGTTTCAAGAGGATCGGATTCATCAGCACCGACGGCTCGATCCCGGCGGCCTGCGCCTGCATCACCTGCGCGCGGCCCATCTCGAGCCCTTCGGACGTGATGAATGAATTGAGCGCCATATTCTGGGATTTAAACGGCGCGACGGTGTAGCCGTCCTGCCGGAAGATGCGGCAGAGCGCCGCCGCAAGAAAGCTCTTTCCCGCGTTTGAAGTGGTGCCCTGCACCATAATCGCCTTAGCCATGCGCAGCCTCCCTTTGCAGGATCATTTTCAGGGCTTCCAGAAGCCGGTCATTCTGCCCCGGCAGTTTTACCGCCGCACGGCAGTAGCGCCGGTCGAGACCTTGGAAATTTTCACAGGAACGGATCAGGATATCCCATTCGAGCAGCCTTTCTCTGAGGTCGGCCGGCCCGTCGTATCGAAAAAACAGGTAATTCGCGCGCGAACCGATGACCGTAAGGCCCAGTTCGCCCAGCCGGGCGCGCATCCGCTCCCGTTCGGATTTTACCAGCGCGCACGTGCGTTTTACATATTGTGTATCCGCGAGCGCGGCCACGCCCGCAACCTGCGCCGGGACCGACACGTTCCACGGCTGCCCGCAGGCAGCAGCACTTTCATTCAGCGTTTCGTCCGAGCAGAGCAGGTATCCGAGCCGCAGTCCGGCCATCGCATAAAGCTTCGTGAAGGCCTTCAGGATCAGAAGATTCGGAAATTCTCCGAGTGCGCCGGTCAGTGTAAAGGCCTCTGGATCATCCAAAAACGGGACAAAACACTCATCCAGCAGGAGCCGCGTCCCACATTCCTGGCATCTTTGCAGGATACGCAGGAGCAGCCCCCGCTCCACTGTCTGGCCAGTCGGGTTGTTTGGATTGCAGAGAAACAGCAGATCCACCGACGGTCCGATCGTGTCCAGCAGTGTTTCGTCCAGGCAAAAATCGGCCTTTTCGGAAAGAGGATGAAACACCACCTCACAGCCGGCGGCGCGCAAAGCGCGCTCGTACTCCGCGAAAGCCGGCGCTGTTACAACAGCCCGTCGGGGCTTCACCGCCTGCACCGTCCGGAAAATGAGATCTGCCGCGCCATTGCCGCAGAGAATCCACGCGGGCGGAACTTTCTCCGCCTTCGAGAGCGCCGCTGTCAGTTCGCGGCAAAGCGGGTCCGGATACTGCGCGAAACTGCCAATCGAGCTGGAAAGCGCCGCCCGTACACTTTCCGGCAGGCCGAGCGGGCTCAGGTTCGCGGAGAAATCGAGCAATTCCTTTTCGTGCCCGTAGATGTCCCCGCCGTGGATAAGTTCGGTCATTGCGTTACCCCTTAAAACAAGAATATGAATAATACTTTACAGATAGAAAAGAAAACAAGCGCCAAAAATGAGGTGCCCGCCATCAGCCAGTTCGCTTTGCGGATATCATCCGCAACCGGCGGACGCAGATCGTCCCCGATGGTCGGCTTCTCATGCAGGACGCCGCCGTAGCGCGCGCTGCCCGCGAGCTGAACGCCGAGCGCGCCCGCGCAGGCCGCTTCGGTCTGGGCGCTGTTTGGGCTTGCATGCTTTTGCCGGTCGCGCATCCAGATTCTTGCCGCGCCCGGTGAGTCAAGCCCCAAAAACGCGGCGGCAACGATCATCAGGAGCGCAGAAATACGCGCGGGGAAAAAATTCGCCGCGTCGTCCAGCCGCGCCGCAAAGGTTCCAAAATACCGGTATNGGACGCCGCCGTAGCGCGCGCTGCCCGCGAGCTGAACGCCGAGCGCGCCCGCGCAGGCCGCTTCGGTCTGGGCGCTGTTTGGGCTTGCATGCTTTTGCCGGTCGCGCATCCAGATTCTTGCCGCGCCCGGTGAGTCAAGCCCCAAAAACGCGGCGGCAACGATCATCAGGAGCGCAGAAATACGCGCGGGGAAAAAATTCGCCGCGTCGTCCAGCCGCGCCGCAAAGGTTCCAAAATACCGGTATTCCTCATTTTTGTAACCGATCATCGAATCGAGCGTATTGACCGCCTTATAGCAGAATCCGAGCGGCGCGCCGCCGAGCATCAGGAAAAAAAGCGGCGCCACCACACCGTCCGAAGTGTTTTCCGCCACCGTTTCAATCGCGGCTTTTGTCACCTGAATAGGCGAAAGCCGTTCGGTGTCCCTCCCGACAATCATTGAAACCGCCTGCCGCGCGGCCGCCAGATCCGCTTTCTGCAGCGCGCGGCGTACGTTCATGCTCTCGGCATAAAGCGCATGCACAGCGAGCAGCTGGTAGCACATGAACGCCTCAAGCAGAAATGCGGCTGGTTTTCCTCCAAATTCCCGTGCCAGATATAGAAGCCCCCATGACGCCGCGCCCGAAACCATGACGACCAGCACGACCAGCAGCGTTCCGCCGATGCGTTCCCCGGTTTTTGTCTTTGGGAATACTGCCCGGAGGAGCTTTTCAAGCTTTTCGATCAGCCAGCCAATCAGCCGTACCGGATGCGGCAGCCAGTGCGGGTCCCCGAACAGCAGATCGAGCAGAAAGCCAAGCGCGATTACCGAGACTGCATAAAACATCCAAAATTCCCTCCCGCTTCGATCTTCTGCCGGACGGTTACGGTTTTCCGCGTTTCCCAGCGCGTTTTTTCCGCTTCGACGGCAAAACCCTCAAGGTTTCCGATCTGCCACTCGTAAAACATCCTTTTAGGCCGCGCAAACCGCTCCAGGATCGCCATGATGACTCCTCCGTGCGTCACAATCGCAACACTCATGAGGCCGTCCGCAAAAGCGCGCTCCACGATCCGCGCAAAAGCGGCACAGCACCGCTCTTTGAATAAGCCGATCTCTTCGCCGCCCGGCGGGCTCATCGCGCCGCCGGCCGCCACCCACGCGCGATATTCCGGCTGGTGTTCGAGCTCCCGGTGGGTCTTTCCTTCGATCGAGCCGAAATCGCATTCACGCAGATCCTCCACCGGATGAAGTTCTTCCATCGGGTAGAGAATCCGCGCCGTCTGGCGGCAGCGCAGCATCGGGCTCACATACACGGCCTGGGCGGCCGGATATGCCATATTGCAGAAGGAGGCGATTCCCGCATCGGAAAGCGCCTCGTCGGTGCGGCCGATATAACGGCGTTCGAGATTTCCCTGCGTCTGCGCATGCCGGATCAGGAAAAGTTCCATCATTGTTCCCCCTTGATGAGCTGCGGGATTCCCGCGACGACCCGCTCGACCCGCTCGCTCCTTTGCGCGAGCAGACAGCACACACGCCCCACAGCCTCCCGCCAGGCCCGCTCAAACGGATCGGCCGGAACGATCCCGTAACCAACCTCGTCGGTCACGATCAGTGCATCCGGATTCTCCGCGAAGAGCCGTTCGGCCCATTCGAGCGGATCGCTCCCAGCTATCAGGAGCCGCCGTATCAGCAGATGCAAACGGTACACGACCGGCTGGCATGGGACCGCATCAAGCGGACAGCTTTCCCCATTGCAGATTTCTTCTATCGCAAAGCCGGTGCGCGCGCGCGCAAGCGAAAGCTTGCCCTGCGCGTGCCCGCCAATCAGCATCTTCATCAAAAATTCCTCCCTACCGTAACCGCCAGCAGAATCAGCCCTTCGCAAAGCTGCAAAAACCATCCGCACAGATCGCCGGTAATCCCGCCGAACTGCCGTTCTGCCATAAGCCGGTAATATTGAAACAGCGCGAGTGATGTCAAAATGACAAGCGCGCCTGTAAACGGCAAAAGCAACAGCATCACCGCAGAACAGAGTGCGGCGCCGCTTACGAGCGCAGCGCCAGTGCGCCGCTTTACCGCCGCATCCGCGAAGGTGGCGGCGAGCCCGCTTGTTTTCGCGCACGGAAAATGGACGACCGAAAGCCCGCTCAGGCACCGCGAGAGAAAAAAACCGAGCGCGAGCACCACGGCTGAAAGCGGATCAAACGGAAAGGTGAAATACTGACACCAAAGCCCGAACAGCAAAAACAGGTAGAGGCAGCAGGCAATCAGCGCGAACGCGCCGATGTGTGAATCCTTCAGGATTTCGAGCTTGCGTTCGCGCGGCGCGTGGGAACCGAGCGCGTCAGCGGTGTCGCAGAAACCATCGAGATGAATCCCGCCCGAAAGCACAGCCGGAAGCGCAACCGCAACCGCCGCCGCGAGCGCAGGCGTAACCCCCACACGGGCACAGAACCACAGCCACAGCCATATCGCGCCGCCGATCAATAGCCCAACCAGCGGGAAACATGCCATTACGTAACGCATATTTTCCCTTTTCCAGGCGGCCTGCGGCGCGGGAAAAACCGAATACATCGAAAAGGCGATCGCAAGCGAAGCGAACAGCGGTCTCATCTCGTTTCCTCCCCTTTCAAAACGACCGGAATTGAATAGACGACCTCCACCACCCGATCGGCGCGCGCCGCCAGTTTCCGATTGATCTCGCCCAGAAGATCGATGTAATGAAGGGTTACGGGATCGTATCCTTCACCGTCCGAAAAGACCTCATTGGTTACAACGATCAAATGAGCCGCCTGCCTACAAAGCGAATCGATTCCGCTGAGCACCGCCTGCACGGCATTCTCACCCGCGCCCGTTTCGTCAAAGAGTTCATTTGCCACGATATTTGAGAGGCATTCGAGCAAAACAACCGCACCAGCCGGAATTTTTTCTTCCGCAAGGCCTGTGTACCGTTCGACGGTCACAAATCCCCGGCCGGCCCGCGCGGCACGGTGCTTTGCAATACGCGCCTCACATTCCGCGTCGAACGAACGCATCGTTGCGAGATAGATGCGCTCTCCCGCGTCGAGCTGGACGGCAATCTGTTCGGCATATTCGGATTTTCCGCTGGCGCTTCCTCCAGTAACCATCATCAGCATAACGGCTTATAATCCTCAATTTCAATTTCCGAGAAGGTGCTCATCTCATTGTAAACGGCCAATGCCATGTCGAGAACCGGCAGCACGGCGACCGCGCCGGTTCCCTCGCCGAGGCACATCCGGGCTGTCAGGAAGGGGGATAGTCCCAATTCATCCAGCAACAGTCCTCCGGCCGGTTCATTTGAAACGTGCGATGCGAGCATGTAATCCCGCGCCTGCGGGCAGATACGGCATGCCGCGAGCGCCGCAGCAGCCGAGATAAACCCGTCCACCAACACCGGCACACCCGAGACTGCCCCGCCCAAAAACACTCCGCAAAGCCCCGCGAGATCGAATCCACCGACCTTTGCGAGCACGTCGACCGGGTCCGACGGATCAGGATGATTCAGCGCCACCGCCTGTTTGACCGCGGCAATCTTCCGCGCAAGGCCTTCGCTCGAAAGCCCCGCTCCGCGTCCGGTCACCGCTTCCGGCGCAACATTCAAAAGCACCGATGTGACGGCGCTTGAGGTGGTCGTATTCCCAATGCCCATCTCGCCGGTCGCAAGAATCTGATACCCCTGCGCTTTGAGCTGCGCGGCCAGATCGATCCCGTATGTAATCGCCGCGAGTGCCTGCGCGCGGGTCATCGCAGGCTCTTTCGTCATATTTTTGGTTCCATAGCCAAGCTTGTGGACGCGAAGCCCCGGCCCGCTCACGTCGCGGGAAACACCGATATCGACCGGCAGCACATCACAGCGCGCGGCGCGCGCCATGGCGCAGACGCTCGTCTGGCCAGTGGTAAAATTTTCGGTGACAATCGCGGTGACGTCGCTGCCGGTCTGAGTGACGCCTTCGGCCACCACGCCGTTGTCGGCGCACATGATCACCACCGCGCGTTTCGCGAGCTCGACGCGCGCGCTGCCAATGATCCCGGCAATCCGCACCACTGCCGATTCGAGCAGACCAAGGCTGCCAAGCGGCTTTGCAATGCTGTCCCAACGTTTCTGCGCCGCATTCATTGCCGCCTGGTCAAGCGGCCTGATCTTCAAAATAGTTTCCGCCAGCTCCATTTTTTCAGTCCTTTCGATAGGCCGCGGCCGCCTGCAAAAAGCGAACCGCCGCCTTGGGGTTTCCGGCCAGATAAAGATGCGGGAAACCCGCGTAGAGCGTCTCGCCCGCATGCACACAGTCCCATCCGGTTTCGCGCAGCGGCTTTTGCGCCCAAAAACCGCTGCCGGGATCAGTGCTGTCCCAATAGTGGAATTCGTGTGCGCGCAGGGTCTCCCCTGCCGCGCAGAGGAGGTTCTCCACCCGCGCGTGAAGTTCCACATAGCCAAACCGCCGCAGCCGATCGGTTTTATAACCGCCGGCTGGGATCGCCCCTGCCATCGGCAGCGCGGCTCCATCCATATCCTCGAGCGTTTTTCCCAAATAGAGAAATCCCCCACATTCCGCAATGGCCGGCATACCGCTTTTCACCGCTTCCCCAACAGAGGCGCGCATCCGTATATTATCTGAAAGTTCCCGCGCATAAAGCTCCGGGTATCCGCCGCCTATAAGCAATGCCTGCGCGCCGTCCGGTAATGTCTTATCCCGCAGCGGGCTAAACTCCAGAAGCTCTGCGCCAAGGTCGCGCAGCAGGGCCAGCGTATCCGCGTAATAGAAACAGAACGCCCTGTCCCGCGCCACCGCGACACGCGTTTCGCGCGGCCGCGCAAGGCCCGCAGGCCCGTTCGCCGCCAACGGGCGCGGGCCACCGCGAGAAGCCGTTCGATCTCAACCGTCTCGCAAAATCGTCCCGCCAGATGGTCGAGCTTTTCCGAAAGCTCTGAAACCTCGGCGGCGGTAACGAGCCCCAGATGCCGGCTCTCAAGCGCGCAATCCGGCATCTGCGGCAGATATCCCATAACCGGCACGCCGCAGGATTCTTCCACGATCCGTTTGATATCCGGATACAGCGCCGGGGAAATCTGGTTTAAAAGCACCGCCTGGATATTCGCATCCGGCCGCAGAGCGGTAAATCCCTTTACCTGCGCTGCGATCGAGACAGACATCCCTTTGCAGCCCACCACCAGCACAACCGGCGTTTTGGTCTGCCGCGCGAGATCATAAGAAGATGCATCAAAGGTTTTTGCCGCCAGCCCGTCATAGAATCCCATCACCCCTTCGATCACTGCGAGATCCGCGTTCCGCGCGCCGCGGCAGAGCCAATACCGCGCTGTGTCCGCATCCCCCAAAAACAGGTCGAGATTCGAAGAAAACGCCGTGCCGATACTTTTGTGATGGAACATGGGGTCAATATAATCCGGCCCGCATTTAAATGATGCGGGCCGCAACCCGCGCCGGATGAGCGCGCGCAATAGCGCGCAGGTCACCGTCGTCTTGCCGCTTCCGCTCGAAGCGGCGGCAATCATCAGCCTGGGGATTTCATACGTCATGCTTCAACCCTTTCCGCGCGCCGAAAAGATGGTCACCGGGTTCTGTGCGCGCATCATGTGGCAGGAACCAACCGGGTCCGCCCGGCTCACCGCAACCTGTACAATCTCCGCATCCCGCAGGTCGTAATCCCACAGGCAGGCCGTTGCCTGCGCCGCGGTTTCCAGCGTGACCGCCGAAACAACAATCCGGACAGCGGGATTCTTCTGAATCAGCGCCTCTATGATTTCCCGCAGATTCCCCGACGAGCCGCCGACAAACGCCGCGTCCGGTGCCGGGAGCGGGCCGAGCGCTTCCGGCGCTTTGCCCGCTATGATTTCGAGATTTCCCAGCGCAAATTGATCCCTGTTTTTTGCAATCAGTTCACAGCAATCGGGACTGCGCTCCACGGCATAAACGCTCCCCGCCGGATTTTGCAGCGCCAATTCGACCGCAACCGAACCGGTGCCCGCTCCCACGTCATAAAGCGTCTCGCCGTTTTGCGGCCGCAGCTTTGAAAGGATCACGCTGCGCACCTCGCTTTTGGTCATTGGAGCCTTCCCACGTATAAAACAGCTGTCCGGCAGGCCGGGGACGCCGGATGGCGTCAGTGGCCGTGGGTTCTCCACCAGCAGCACGGCAAGATCCCGAAAGGAGCCCTGCGCGAGCGCATGCACAGTCCCGGATGCGATCCGCTCGCCGGAATAGGAAAGCTCCTCCCCGGCAAAAGCGGGAAGTTCCCCCAGCCCGGCGTCACAAAGCCGCCTGCAAATGTCCTGCACCCGCCATTTCCCGCCCGTGAGGAAAAAGGTCCTCCTGTTCGCACGTACCCAAGGGCCGGGATTGCCCTCCCGGCCATGCAGGCTCACAAGCTTCACATCCTCCCAAGGGATGCCAATGCGCGCCGCGAAATACGAAAGCGAACTCACCCCGCACAGGATCTCCACCTCATACCCCGCCAAAAGCCCGCCGAGCCGTTTTGCCGCGCTGAAAAAGCCCGGATCGCCCGAAACGAGCACTGCAACGGGCCCTTGGGAAAGGGTAGAAATCCGTTCGGCAATTTCCCGCGGCGCGGCGGCGGCAAATTTTTCGCCCGGATGATCCGGAAAGCTGTCAAGCAGGCGGGGCGCGCCGATCAATACGCGGCTCCTGGAAATGGCGCCGGCCGCCTGCGCGGTCAGCAGGCCGGAATTCCCAGGCCCCACGCCGGCAATGGTTACCTTCATCGGTCATTCCACCGTCCTTCCTGTATTCTCCCCCTTACCGGTTTGCGCTGTTTCACAGCATCTCCCTTATGCGGTCAGCCAGCACCGCCGCGAGCCGCCGGTCCGCGCCAAGTGTACGGCCAAACCGGATTTTCACATTCGGATGCTCCGCTTGAAAAGCGGCAATCTCAGCGGGGATATCCTCTTTGATGTGCACCCCTTCAAACAGAAAATACGGCACAATCTTAATATCGTCCGCACCCCGGTCGATCAGCTTTTGAATTCCCGCGGCGATATTCGTTGCGCGAAACTCCATATAGGCTTCCACGATGTGTTCCATTCCCAGCTCTTCCTGCACATAGTCCCGGATGGCTTCCATCGTATTTTCGGTCCCGTTCTCGCGGCTTCCATGCGCCACAATCAAAACGCCGGTCATCTGACCGCCCCTTCCGATTTGAAATATTCCGCCGCGGCGTCCACAAAATAGTCGATATCCGCATCGGTGTGCGCATCTGATAGGAATACCGCCTCAAACTGGGCTGGGGCAAGATAAATCCCCTTTTCCAGCATATGCAGGAAATACCGCCCAAACGCCTGCGTATCCGAACTTCGCGCAGAGGAATAGCCGGTAACCGGCCCGCCTGTAAAGAAAAGGCATCCGAGCGATCCCAGCCCGTTCACCGTGCATCCGGGCGCGGCCTCGCGCAGCCCATCACAAAGCCGCTTGCCAAGCGCCGCGATATGCTCGTAGACTTCCGGATGCTCATTCAGATAGTGAAGCTGCGCAAGCCCCGCCGCCATTGCAACCGGGTTGCCGCTGAGCGTCCCGGCCTGATAGACCGGCCCGACCGGCGACACCATCTGCATAATCTCCCGCCGCCCGCCGTACGCGCCGACCGGCATTCCCGCGCCAATAATTTTTCCAAAGGTGGAAAGATCCGGCCGCACCCCGAAATATTCCTGCGCGCCGCCCTTCGCCAGCCGGAAGCCAGTGATCACTTCGTCGAAGATGAGCACCGTGCCATTCTCATCGCAAAGCTTGCGCAGCCCCTGCAAAAAGCCTTCCTCCGGCAATACCACGCCCATATTCGCCGCGACCGGTTCGAGGATGAGCGCCGCGACTTCCTCTCTGTTCTCCCAAAAAAGCGCTTCAACGCTCGCCAGGTCGTTATAATCCGCTGTCAGCGTGTCCCTGGCGCAGCCCGCCGGAACGCCCGCACTGTCTGGAATACCGGTGGTCAAACCGCCCGATCCCGCTTTGACGAGCATCGCGTCGCTGTGGCCATGATAGCAGCCTGCGAACTTGATCACCTTGCTGCGGCCCGTATAGCCGCGTGCGGCGCGGATCGCGCTCATGACCGCTTCGGTGCCGGAATTGACCATCCGGGAAACCTCCATCGACGGCACCATCTCGCAGATAAGCTCCGCCATCTCCACCTCGCGCTCGGTCGCCGCGCCGAAGCTGAGTCCATCCTCCACCGCGCGCAGCACCGCCTCCCGCACAGCCGGGTGGTTATGCCCCAGGATCATTGGTCCCCAAGAGCCGACATAGTCGACATAGAGGTTGCCGTCCGCGTCCCAGATGAACTGCCGGTCCGCTTTCGCGATGAAACGCGGCGTCGCCCCCACCGAGCCGAACGCCCGCACCGGGCTGTTCACGCCGCCCGGGATATGTTTGACCGCGCGCTGAAAAAGCGCGTCGGAAAGCTTTGTATTCATCATCCGATCCTCCCTTCGTCAATCCAGCCCGCCAACTCCTTGGCATAGTAGGTGATAAGGATATCCGCGCCCGCCCGGAAAACCGACATAGCCGCCTCGCAGGCAACTGCGGCTTCGTCGATGAGGCCCGCTTTCGCGGCGGCCTTGATCATGGCGTATTCGCCGCTCACGCTGTAGGCCGCGAGCGGCAGGTCAAAGCTGCCCGCCACCTCGTGGATCACATCAAGATAAGAAAGTGCCGGCTTCACCATCAGGATATCCGCACCCTGCTCCACGTCGAGCGCCGCCTCCCTGACCGCTTCACGGCGGTTGTGAGGGTCCATCTGGTAGCTTCTGCGGTCTCCGAACGCTGGCGCGCTGCCCGCCGCCTCACGGAACGGCCCATAGAAAGCCGACGCATATTTGACCGCGTAGGACATGATCGGCGTATTCACAAAGCCATACCGGTCAAGCCGCTCGCGGATCGCGCCGATCCGCCCGTCCATCATGTCGGAGGGCGCCACCATGTCCGCGCCTGCCTGCACATGGGAGAGCGCGGTCTTTGCAAGCACCTCCAGCGTTTTGTCGTTGTCGACCTCGCGGCCGTCCAGGATGCCGCAATGGCCGTGGGAAGTGTATTCGCACATGCAGACGTCGGTGATCAGATAAAGGTCCGGGAAGTCGCGTTTAGCAGCGCGCAGCGCCTGCTGCACCACACCGTTTTCCGCCCATGCGCTGCTGCCGTACTGGTCCTTATGCGCCGGGATGCCAAACAACAGCACTGCAGGTACGCCGGCTTTCCGCACCTTCTCAAGTTCGAGATGCAGCGTGTCCGGGCTGTAGCGCGTCTGCCCCTCTAACGACGGGATCGGCGTGACGATCCCGCATCCCTCCTCCACAAAGATCGGGTAAATGAGCGCCGCCTTCGAAAGCCTGGTTTCCCGCACCATCTTACGGATCGACGGGTTCGCGCGCAGGCGGCGCGGACGGTTTATCAATTCCATTTCAAAGCTCCCCTTTACCAAGTTCAATCATCCGTTCCACCATACTCTCAATCGTGGCCTCTTTTGCGATTGCGGTGCGCATACCGGACTCTTTTGCGGCCGCCTCGGTCGCCTTCCCGATACAGACCGCCGTAAATTTCAGGTTGTCCTGCCTGCCAAGCGTATTTACAAACCCGCGTACAGTCGAAGCGCTTGTAAACGCCACATAATCAACCTCTCCGGCATCGAGCATCCGTGCCGCCACATCCGCGTTTGGCCAAGTGTAACGCGTCTCATAAACCGCAAGATCGTCGTATGCGACTGCTGCCGCTTTAAGCGTTTTGGGCAAGCCAGCCGAACCTTCTTTTGCCCGCGCGAGCAGTACCCGTTCATCCGGCCGCACCTCGCGTACCAGCGCCTTCCCGAGCGCTTCGCCGCTGTAAATTTCCGGCACCAGATCCGGGATCAGCCCGCGCATTTCGAGTTCCGCTGCGGTCGCAGAGCCGATTGCAGCAAGTTTTATGCCCCCAAGCGCGCGCACGTCCTTCCCGCGCCCTCTCAGCGCGTCAAAGAAAAGCCGTACGCCCGCCGGGCTGGTGAAAACGAGCCAACTGTATTCCCTCAATCGTGAAAACGCTTCATCAAGTTCCGGGTTTGGTTCCAGCGGCATAGTTTCTATGCAGGGCAGCTCGATCACCTGTGCGCCGTAATCGCGCAGAAGCTGTGAAAACCGGCCGGCGCGATTCCTCGGCCGGGTGACGAGCACCGTCCTGCCGCCGAGCGGGCGTTTCTCCATCCAGGAAAATTCCTCCGCCAGCGCGCAGACCCGGCCAACCGCAATGACCGCCGGCGTGCCGATCCCCGCTTCCCGCGCGTGTTCCGGGAGCGCTTTGACTGTGGACACAACGGTACGCTGCGCGGCCGTGGTACCGCGCTCGATGATGGCCGCGGGCGTCTCGGCGGGCATCCCCGCCCGCAGCAGCCCCTTGCAGATCTCCTCCAGCGCGCCGACTCCCATCAGGAAGATCAGAGTCCCACCGAGCCGCACCAGCGCTTCATAGTCGATCTGCGCTTCCGGCACATGTTTGGTGTGCCCGGCGACGATATGCACAGACGAGCTGAGGCTGCGATGGGAAACTGGAATCCCTGCGTAAGCCGGCACCGAGATGGCCGAAGTCACCCCCGGAACAATTTCAAACGGGATATTATACTCCGACAGCAGTTCCAGCTCCTCACCGCCGCGCCCGAAAAGGAACGGGTCGCCTCCTTTGAGCCGCACGACCAGTTTTCCGGCCATCGCTTCCTGCAGCAGGATGCGGTTGATCTCCCCCTGCGGCACCGGGTGGCTTCCCGCCCGCTTGCCAACGTCGATCCTCCTTGCCGAATCCGGGATCAGCGCAAGAATCTCCGGACTCACAAGCGCGTCGTAGACAACCACGTCCGCCTGTACGAGCAGGTGTTTTCCCTTCAGCGTGAAGAGACCAACGTCCCCCGGGCCCGCCCCTACCAGATAGACCTTTCCTTCTTTCATCATTTTCCCTCCAGCGTCCGCGCGAGCGTCTCCCCAAGGTGTTCAGCCTGTTCCACCGCGCCGGAGAGCTTTCCGGTGCGGTAATTTTCGCCGTCCGCTTCACAATATAACCCGGTCAGCCGTAGCTCCCGACCGGAAATCTCCGCGTACGCCGCGACCGGGGAGGAACATCCCCCGTCGAGCGCTCGTACAAAAGCCCGTTCGGCCAGCGCCGCATAGCGGGATGCAGCATCCCCGACCGCGTCCAGGAATCCCACGTCCTCCCCGGCACGGCACTGCACCGCCAGGATCCCCTGCCCAGCCGCCGGAATCATTTCATCCGTGGAAAAACAGCGGCTGATCCGCTTTCCAAGCCCAAGCCGGTCAAGCCCTGCCGCGGCCAGCACGAGCGCGCCATATTCCCCGCCGTCGAGTTTGGCAAGGCGGGTGAGCACATTGCCCCGAACGCTTTTTACCGGGCTACCCGGAAAAAGCCTTGCAAGCTGCAGCTGGCGGCGCGGGCTCGAACAGCCGATCGGTCCGGCGTTTTCGCCGCCATGCGGCAGCACCAGCACGTCGCGCGGGTCCGCCCGGCGGGAAAACGCCGCAAGCGGCAGATCTTCCGGGATCTGCATCGGCATATCCTTGAGGCTGTGGACCGAAAGATCGATCACGCCGCCGCGCAGCGCCCGTTCGAGCTCCTTTACAAAAAGGCCCTTGCCGCCGATCTTGTCAAGTGTACGGTCGAGGATCTTATCGCCGGTCGTTTTCATCGTGATGAGCTCGCAGGTGATCTCCGGATAATTTTCCTCAATCGCCTGGATGACCAGCTGGCTCTGGATCACTGCCAGCCGGCTTTCACGGCTGCCCACACGGATTTTACGCTTCATCATGCGGCCTCTCCTCCTCCGGCACAAGTTCGCTGATCCGTTCGCGGATCCGCTCGGTGACCGCGCGGGCCAGGTGATGTCCCGCGCCGCTTGCCGTCACCCCAATCACAATCTTTCCCTTCTGTGCCACACCCGGAAAAAAGAAAGTGCATTCCTCTGGCGCGTCCGCCACATTCGCAGGAATTTTCGCGGTTTTCGCCTCTTCATAGACCGCATGGTTCACCTCGCGGTTGTTGGTTGCGGCAAGCACCAGATCAAATCCTGCGCAGTCCCCGCGCAGGTAGGCGCGGCGGATGAGCGTCACACCAAGCTGTTCCATTTCCGGGGAAATCTGTGGGGAAATAACCGTGACTTCCCGGCAGAACCGCTGCAAAACCGCCGCGCGGCGGTATGCCACCGCGCCGCCGCCGAAAACCGCCGCACGGGTTTCTGAAAGGTTGGCAAAAAGCGGGAAAAACGCGGCGCCGGACGGCGCCTTTTTCACAGCTTGCGAAAGGCCATAGTCCTTCTGCAAAAGCGCGGTCAGTTCATCGTAAGGCAAACCCGTATCCTCCCGCGGACGCCCGATCACAATGGCCGTCGCACCGGTATCATGCGCCGCGTCAAGCTTCTCCGGGAATCCTCCCGCGCCGCCGGACTCTTTGGTCACCAGGATGTCCGCTCCTATCTGCCGCAGGGTCGCGCAGTTCATTTCCCGCGTGAACGGGCCCTGCATTGCAATCAGGTTCTGCACCCGGTAGCCCAGTGCCAGGCAGCGCTGAACCGATTCGATGGTTGGAAGCACCCGCGGAAAGATCCGCTCCTGATAGTCCGGCACACGCGTGAAGATATCGAGTTCCTTGCTTCCGGTCGTGAGCAGAACGTTTCCTTTGGTGGCCGCGATCACCTCCGCCGCGCCAAAGGCGTCTGCCACATAGACGCAGCCCTCCGCCGCGCTTTCCGGCCTGGAAAGGCGCAGACAGCGCACACCGGCCGCGGCGCAGGCCGCCCGTATGTTTCCGGTGACAAGCGCCGCGTAAGGGTGGGTCGCGTCGATCACACAGTCCAGCTGCAGAGACTGCAGCAGGGTGGTCATCTCATCCGCATCCAGCCGGTCGGCAAAGACCTGTACGTTTTCAGGCAAAAGCAGCTTTCCATATGCGGTGGCGACGCTGGCACAGACCGACGCGCCGCATCCATCGAGCCATTCAATCAGCCTTCGTCCCTCCGAAGTCCCCGCAAAAACCAGAAAATGCGCCATAATTCTCTCCTTGAAGCGTTTGCTTCGCTCAACTTTCGGTCACTTTGTAGCCGCGCGGCGTCACCAGCCTGCCGTCCTGAATCCTTGTATGAGAATTGCCGATAAACACGGTGGTGAACATATCCGCCTCCACGTCTTTCAGTTCCGACAGGGTCATCACCGCGCAGGATTCGTCCGTGCGGCCGATATTACGGACCAAGCCCGCCGCGTTTTCCGGCGCGCGGTGGCGCAGCAGGATTTCACAGGCCTTTCTGAGATAATCGCCGCGCTTTTTGCTCGCGGGGTTATAAAGGCAGATGCAGAAGTCCGCCGCGGCCGCCGCGGCCAGCCGTTTCTCGATCGTTTCCCAGGGAGTGAGCAGGTCACTCAGGGAAATCACCGCGAAATCGTGTCCGAGCGGCGCGCCCAGCAGCGCAGCGCCGCTGCACGCGGCGGTCACGCCCGGCACAACCTCAATGTCCACCGGCGGATAATCCTTCGACAGTTCATAGAGGAGCCCTGCCATCCCATAAACCCCTGGATCGCCGCTGCAAACCATCGAAACGGTATGCCCCTGCGCCGCCTTTTCAAGCGCCAGCCGGCAGCGTTCCTCCTCCCGGCGCATCGGCGTCGACAGCAGCTGCTTTTGGGGGTAGCGCTCCCGCACCAGATCAATATAGACGCTGTAGCCCGCGATCACATCGCTTTCCAAAAGCGCGGCCGCGGCCTGCGGCGTCAGATACTTTGCATCTCCCGGGCCGAGCCCGACCACATACAGTTTCATACCTGCTCCTTCCCATGCGCGGATTTTTGCAGTCCTTCGATACATTGCTTCCACAGCTGCGGCGCAAGGTTTTCCCGCAGCCCGTAAAGCAGCCGGGCGACCGCCTTCTGCGCCGACTGGTTCAGATATCCCGCGAAGGCATCCCGGTCGTCCTGCGCAAGCGGCAGCCGGCGAATCGGTTTTTGCATCCGGCCCAACAGGTCATCCGCCGCGCAGGCGCTGATTTCCCCCACTGCCGGGATAAATTCTCGGAAGCGGTACCACGCTTCAAATTCCGCGAGGCAGCTCTGTAAAATCTCCCGCACCTGTGTGAGTGTTTCATAATCTGCGCGCACCGGACGGCGCCCGCAGATCTGGTCGGTATCATAAAGCGAAAGGTCGGGCCGGTCCGCAAGCGCGGGGTCGATGTCCCGCGGCACCGCCAAATCGCAGAGGATTGCCGGTGTGGGAAACGGCGCCACATCCGACGCGCGCAGCGTGTAATGCGGGCTGGCGGTCGCGCTCACCACCACCCGCATACCGGGCAGGTATATCAGCCGTTTTTCATAGGCAATGGTCTGCGCGCCGTCCGGAATACAGACTTCGCCGTGGTGATACTGCCGCACAGTCATTAAAACATCACAGCCCTCGGCCACAAGTGCCGAAGCCGCAAGCCTGCCCATCTCGCCGTTTCCGATGACCATACAGGGCAGTCCATCGAGCGTTCCCAGCTTCCCGCGCAGAAACGCGACCGTGCTGGCCGCCACCGAGCGGTCAGCGGCTGTGAGCCGCACGTCGGTCTTGACCCGCTTCGCGGCGGTAACCGCCATGCGGAAGAGGGTCTCCAGCACCGGCCCGGCCGCGCCGCACCCGCGCGCAAGCGCAAGCGCATCCCCCACCTGGGTGATGATCTGATCCTCCCCAAACACCTGCGATTTAAGCCCACAGGCGAGCGCGAAAAGATGTTCCGCCGCTTCCCGTCCTGCCCGGTCGAGAAAGCAGTCCCGATATTCCGCAGGGTCCACCCCGCAAACGTCACAGAGCGCCTCGTACGGCAAAAGCTTCCCGCCGCAGATCCAAAGCTCGGTACGGTTGCAGGTCGAAAGGATCACGCACCCCTGCGCGCCGCCGTCCGCCCGCAGCCTTTCCATGGCTACGGCCGCGGCGCCTCTGGTCATTGCAAACCGTTCGCGCACTTCAACAGGCGCGCGGTTATAATCAATCCCTGTCATCCGTATGTCCAAAACGTACCCTCCAGTTTGCCACGGCCGCCGCGGCTGTGACAGCATTCCTGCTCTGTTTGCGCATCAGCAGGTTCCCGCCTGAAACGAGCACCGCGGCCCGTTCACAGACATTGTCCACCCCGACCGCGCCCTTTACAAACGCCGAGCCGGAAAATGATCCCTCCAACGCGCCGAGCGTCCCGGCGGACGCGGTGCACAGCGGCAGGCGGTATTTCTCGCAGAAGGCCAGGATGCACGGCTCCCGTGCCTTTAAATCGATCGTCGCGACCTCCCGGACCGCCTGCACCGAAAGGTCGTTCTGCGAAAGCAGCGCCAGGATCGCTTCCTCGAAGACCTCCGGCGCTACATCCTTGCGGCAGCCCACCCCAAGCGTCACAATGCGCGGGACGAGATGCAGGGTACGCAAAAACGGCTCGTCCCTGCCGGAAAATGAAACACAGATGCCAAGCGGTCCGTCCTCCGCCATCGTGAGCCCCTGCGGCAGCGCGCTTTCGACCACGAAATCGCTGCAAAACCCCACCGCATTCCCATCGAGCAGCGCTGCGGAAACCGCTTTCGCGTTCTCCCGCTCGCAGATTGCAAGATTCTGCTCCTTTGCCCACACGTCGACCGCAAACCGGCCGTTTAAATCTGTAGCGGTCGTGATAACCGGCGTCGCGTCCAAGCACTCCGCAAGCTCCCGCGCCAGTTTGTTCGCACCGCCCATATGCCCCGAAAGCAGCGGAATCACAAAGTTTGCCTGCTCATCCACCGAAAGCACGGCCGGGTCGGTGAGTTTATCTTTCACATGCGGCGCGATCGCCCGCACGGCGATGCCCGCCGCGCCCACAAAGATGATCCCATCGCTTTCCCCAAAAGAGCGGGCCGTCCAGCTTTCAAGCGGTTCCAGCAGCGGCGTGAGGCCGCCGTTACCGGCGTGGCGCGGCATGGCACAGGCGCTGCACAGATGCCCGTTCTCCCGCAGTATCCCGCGCAGCGCAGCGGCAACCCGCGCACCGTTTTCAGTGAAAGAAACGACTGAAATTCTCATACCAGCGCCTCGCGGTAACCGGTCGTGAATGCCGGGTCGTAAAGCTTCGAGCGGGCATAATCCTCCCCGAGGAAATCTCCCACCAGGATGAGCGCCGTTTTGGTGATGCGATGCTCCTCGGCCAGCGCCGGGAGCAGCCCGACCGTGCATACGATCGTTTTTTCGTCCGGCCAGCTCGCTTTATAAACGATCGCGGCGGGCGTATCCTCCGGATAGCCGCCCGCGATAAGCTTTTCGGAAAGCCGTTCCACCATCCCCGCGCTGAGATAGACGGCCATCGAGGCGCGGTGCGCGGCCAGCTTTTCAATTTCCTCCCGCTCCGGCACCGGCGTGCGTCCAGCCATACGGGTGACAATCAGCGTCTGGGAAACGTCCGGCAGGGTATATTCCGCGCCGCCGAGGTGCGCAAGCGCCGCCGCCGCGCCGGAAAAAGCGCTCACCCCAGGCGTCACGTCATAACGAACCCCCGCTTCTTCGAGCAAATCTATCTGCTCGCGGATGGCGCCGTAAAGCGACGGGTCGCCGGTATGCAGCCGCACAGTGCTTTTCCCGGCAGCTTCGGCCGCCTGCACCACCGAAAAAACCTCCTCCAGCGTCATTTTCGCGCTGTCATGGATTTCACAGCCCGGCTTCGCTTCCTTTAAAAGTGCGGGGTTCACAAGCGATCCTGCGTAGATGATCACATCCGCCTCGCGCAGGAGCCTTTGCCCGCGCACGGTGATGAGGTCCGGCGCGCCGCAGCCCGCTCCCACAAAATGCACCATAACCGCACCTATCCTTTCACGACAATGATCGAAAAATAACTTGCATCCGCGTCCGCCCCGTCGAGAGAATTGAACACCCGCTCGCCCTCCATGCCACACTTCTGGACCATCCGCGCGCTTTCATAAAGCCCGCGTTCTTTCAGCCGCGCCTTCACCTGTTCGATCGATTTTCCGGTTTTCATCAGAACTTTGGCGCCGGCGTAACCGAGCCCCTCATCCACACTGGAATAGGAACCGGGGATGATGTGCAGCGGCTGGGACGCCTCGGTGAGGCTGACGCCGAGCCGGGCGGCCGCGGCACAGAAAGACGGCACGCCCGCGATCACGCGCGTTTCATATCCGCAGGCGCGGACACGTTCGTCAAGATAGAAATAAGTGGAATAGACCGACACGTCCCCCAAAGTGAGAAACGCCACGTCGCTGCCCGCCGCGAGCAGCTCCATGAGCATGTCCGCCGCCTTGCCGCGGGTACGGTCGAGCTCCGCCTTATCACGGGTCATCGGCATGGAAAGCTCGACAATCTGTTTTCTGGAAATTTCCGGCACCGCTTGCAGGGCGATGCCCAACGCGATCGGGGCGTTTTCATCCGCAGAACGCGGCACCGCGATGACCGGGCACTGCCGTATGATCCGCGCCGCTTTGAGCGTGAGCAATTCCGGGTCGCCGGGGCCGACGCTCACGCCGTATAAGGTTCCGTTCATATGGGTTCCTCCGTCTGTCTGAGCTTTTCGAGCAGCGCCGCCGCGCCAGTCGTCTGGCCGAGCACGCCGCGTGGATTGGAAAAGAGCACTGCGCCCACCGGGATTCCCCCGGCGCGGCGCTCCAAATGAAATTCGATCCTTTGCAGGATGAACCGAACGGTATCGTTTAATACACCGCCCGCTTCGAGCAGGCCGAGCGCTTCGTCGGTGGTCGCGCAGTCGAGCAGCCGCTTCACCAGCAGCCTGTCCGCGCCCGCCCGCGCCGCATAGGCCGTCAATATCTCCATACGCGCATCCGCCACCCGCGAATGCGTCTCAAAAATGCCCCCCGCAAGCTTCACAAGCTTGCCGATATGCCCGACGAGCAGAATTCCGGAAAATCTCAACCGCACCGCATGGTCGATCGCCTCGCCGATGTAATTGGAGCAGAGCACCGACCGGGAAAGATCGAGCCGCAACGCCCTTCGCGCAAATGTCTCGCCGTAGTTGCCCGGCGTCAGCAGAACCGGCCCATTTCCGGCGGCATACCGCACGCCAAGCTCGGTGCGGATCGTTTCGACGAGCGCCGTTTCGCTCATCGGCTCGACGATGCCGGTTGTCCCAAGGATCGAGATACCGCCCACAATGCCCAGCCTCGGATTGAAGGTCCGCGCGGCAATCTGTTCGCCCTGCGGCACCTCAATTACCACCCGCAGGCCTGTTTCCATTCCACAATCCCCCAGCGCTTCGCGCGCTGCCCGGGCGATCATCTCGCGCGGGACGCGGTTGATGGCCGCCGCGCCGGGCGGCTGGTCAAGCCCGGGCCGGGTCACCCTGGCCGCCGCGCCGGGCGGCTGGTCAAGCCCGGGCCGGGTCACCCGGCCGACGCCGTTTCCGCCGTCGACCGAAATCAGCCCATCCGGCTCTGCCGTCACACAGGCAAAGATCAAAAGCCCATCGGTCGCGTCCGCGTCGTCGCCCGCGTCCTTGCGCACCGCGCATCGCGCCGTTTTTCCGTCAAACGACGCCGCCTCAACCGGAAGTGCCAAACGGACTCCCCCCGGTGTTTCAATGACGGACTCAATGGGAGCGCAGCCGGTCAGCAGCATCCGAGCCGCCGCTTTCGCGGCCGCCGCAGCGCACGACCCGGTCGTATAGCCGCAGCGCAGCCTCTGCGCGCCGCAGTAGACGTAACGTTCGAGCATCCCCGTCCCCCCTTGGTTTTCGGCAGGCGTCCGGCTGTGCCGGGCCGCGCGGCGATAAATCCTTCTCTGAAATTATACCGCATATGTGACATTTTTGAAATACGGAAAGCGCATTTGGCCGTTTGGGGCGTTTTACACTTCCGGACAAAAAGAAAGCCGTCCGGGCGGACAAGTTCCCGAACGGCGAAAAAAGACGGACATCCGGATTTTATCATCCGGCCGCCTGATTTCTCACGCCCGCAAAAGAACCGTCCGCCGCGCGATCCCCGTATGGCCGGATATTCTGGCTTATGCCTCAACGCGGCGGTCCGCCTTCCCGGGATTTTTCCCAGTGGCATCCTGAACCGCAGCTAAGCACTTACAGCAGCGTCCCTGCGCGGGAGTTTCACCCGGCTTCCCCTGCACCATACTTTTATACCAATTGAGTTCTTTTAAATTCTAATGTACCGGTATGCAAAAGTCAAGCAAACCGCATAGGATAAGAATGATATTCTAAATTAATCAAAATGGAAAATGGGGGTTCTTTTATGCCAACCATCAATGCCTATGAACGCTCCAAGGCCGCCGCTTATGCCGAACGGTGGGCATTTTCGCGCAACCCGCGCTATCTCAGCTTCGACGGGATCGGCGGGGACTGCACCAGCTTTATCTCCCAGTGCATCTATGCCGGCAGCGGAATCATGAATTATAAAAAAGACGTGGGCTGGTATTATAACAGCGCAACCGACCGCGCAGCGGCCTGGAGCGGCGTACCGTACCTGTATAAATTTCTCACCGCAAACAAAGGCGCGGGCCCATTCGCTTCCCTAAGCGGCCCGGAAGGGATGCAGCTCGGCGACGTTATCCAGCTTGGCGATGCGAACGGCAAGTGGTATCACTCACTGCTCGTGACCGGGGTCACGGACAGCGGCCTGCTGGTTTCCACCCACACCTATGACGCGCATCTGCGGCCTCTTTCCAGCTACATCTATGCACAGGCCCGTTTTTTACATATCGAAGGCGTGCGGCGCTGGTGACAAAGCCGGGGGCCCGCGTTTCCGCTTCTTGTAAGACGCTGGCGCAGCCGATGAAAACCAACCTGGTGCATAAACCCACCGTCTTCTGCAAACAACAACCTTACCAAAATCTAACGGTAAGGTTGTTTGCATTATGGAGCGTTTCTTTCATCTAAAGGCGCACGGCACGACCGTCTCAACTGAAATCGCGGCCGGGGTCACGACCTTCTTTGCCATGTCATATATCCTGTTTGTCAATCCGCGCATCCTTTCCGCCTCCGGGATGCCTTATCAGGCGGTTTTTCTCGCAACGGTCATCGCTTCGGTAGCCGGGACGCTCATCATGGGCCTTTTCGCGAATGTCCCCTATGCGCAGGCGCCGGGAATGGGGCTCAATGCATTCTTCACATATACCGTCTGCTTCGGACTTGGTTTTTCCTGGCAGCAGGCGCTCAGCCTCGTATTTCTCTGCGGCCTGGTGAACATCGCCGTCACTGTCACCAAAATCCGAAGGAGCATCATCCGCTCAATCCCGCCGGGCCTGCAGAACGCAATCGGCGGCGGCATTGGCGTTTTCGTGGCATATATTGGTTTCAAAAACGCTAACCTTCTGCAATTTTCCTCCGACGCGCAGTCACTTCTCACAATCAACGGCGCGGCTTACGCCCCCAAAATCGCCTACACCGACATCACATCGGTCGTAACCGGCGGCGGCATCGTCCCGGCGCTTGCGGACCTCGCCCGGCCGGACGCCCTGCTCGCGCTTACGGGCCTTGTGCTGACCATCCTGCTGATGGTGCGCGGGGTGCGCGGCGCGCTGCTCATCGGGATCCTCGCCACCACCCTGCTTGGTATTCCGATGGGGCTTGTGGATCTTTCCGCCGCTTCGCTTTCAGCCTCTTCGCTGGGGGATTCCTTCCGGGAGCTTGGCGCGACCTTTGGCGCCGCGCTTGGCCCGCAGGGACTCTGGTCGCTTTTTTCCGATCCCACCCGGATCCCGCTTGTTCTGATCACCATCTTTATCTTTTCACTTTCCGATCTCTTCAATACAATCGGCACCTTTATCGGCACCGGACTGCAGTCCGGGATCTTTTCCCCATCCAGCCTGCCTGAAAAATCGGAAGGCTTTCGCACCCCGATGGACCGTGCGCTTTTCGCGGATGCGGCCGCGACCGCGATTGGCGCTATTTGCGGCACCTCGAACGTCACAACATATGTCGAAAGCGCGGCCGGAATCGGCGTGGGCGGCCGCACCGGCCTCACAAGCGTTGTAACCGCCGTCCTGCTCGCGGTAAGCGCTGTGCTCGCTCCGGTGGCAGGGCTTGTGCCCGCCGCTGCAACCGCGCCCGCGCTCATTGTGGTCGGAGTTCTCATGATGTCCGCCTTTCGCGAAATCGACTGGCGGGACTTTGGGGAAGCGGTCCCATGCTTTTTCGCATCGGTTTTTATGGGGCTCTGCTACAGCATTTCAGATGGGATTGCGGCCGGTTTTCTTTTCTATTGCCTCGTCAAGGCCGCGCGTGGAAAACTTGGAGAGGTACACCCGCTGCTGTTCGTTTCCTCACTGCTGTTCCTGCTCAATTTTATCCTGCTCGCAATCCTTTAGGAGAAGGAAAAAATCCACGGTGCTTCTTGACAAGCGCCGTGGATTTTGATATACTTGAGTTTATGATACGAATATTCGATTTTATTCACATCTATCTAAATATAACATATCACATTTTCCCGCATTTGTCAAGACCCAAATCTTTTGAAGGATCGGGGAGGATTTTTCCATGAGCGGACTGATGAAACTGCTTGCGGGCGATGCTGGGGTTCTCGCAGGCAAAACAACCGAAGCCATCCTGAGCACCAACGATGTTGCGAGCCAATATGGGTTATCGCTGACTTACGAACAGGCGTCCGAACTGCAAAAAGTCCACGCACAGGCGCTGCGCGGCAGCGGCCGGATCGAGATCGGGGACAGTATGATTGACCGGGTGATTTTGGCCTTCTGCGATTCGCCCCACCTGACCGCGGACAATTACGCGGATACCATCGGGCAGCTGGTTGAGCTCTTCTACTACATGAAGACCGACACGCTCGAACAGATCCCGGACGACGAACTGCTCGAAAAGATGAAAGACTTTTTCGACGGCAAATGCGGCGGTTCGCTTGAACTGCTCGCCAATCGCGAACTTGAACAGATGGCGCGCAGCATCCGCGCCTATGGCACCGATACTCCGCCGGAAGAAACAGTGGAAACCGCCGCAAAAGACGCGGAACTGACCGACTTTGACACGCAGGAGGATGACAAATGGCGGACCATTCGCTTATAAAGCACATCGCTCTCGACCAGGATCGAATCGATTATGGAGCCTTTACCCTTTCGCTCATCCAGGAAGCGCGCCGGGTCGGCATGCTTAATGACATGGATGCCGCGCGGATCGAAAATGAACTGCTTTCCCTCCTGCGCGCGCAGATTGTGAAAATAACCCACGGGGAAAGCAGCTCGGTGCCTGAATCGACGGCGGACGAGCTGATGGACGGGATCGGCTACTGCATTGACCTCGCGCTCAAGAGCCAGGCAACCCCCGCCGATGGGATCAACCTGCTCAAAAACCGACCGGTCGAAGCCGTTTACCAGATAGGAGCCGATATTTTAAATACCGAAGCAAAAGCCTGTGTGCCGCTGCTCTCCCGCGTGCGCGCCACCCGTACGCGCACAGTGAACGAAGCTTACCGCATCACGCTGGACAGCACCCTGCCGGGTTTGCTGCGCGCCTGGCAGTCCTCCCCTTTCCCCCATGACTTTATGGTCATCACCGAATACCCGCTCGCCTGTGAAAACGGTACGACCGGCATCTTTGCGGTGCACGACCGCCTTTCCTCCCTCGCACTCGAAAACCGTTTCTGTGCGCATTTTTCAGACGGGCTTGAGAGGCTTCTCGAACAGTACGCGCATCAGAGCCGCGTTTCACCCGCCGACGCCTATGCCAACCTTTTCCTCATCGCGCTGCGCAATCTGCTGCTCAATCTCCTGCTTGGACGCGGCGGGATAGAGCTTGATGCGCAAAGCGCCGCAGAACTCGAACAGAAGCTTCTGCCGCTGCAGGAAAGCCAGCGGCAGGCCCTGATAAAACATGCCGCCGACCTGCTGCTTGCCCAGTGCGCGTTTGAAAACCCGAAGCTGGACGATTATGTGCGGGCTGCCGCCGCGGACTTCGCGGACGATCTCAATACGGCCGGCGGCCGGCTCGAACCGTTCGCCGTTCTGTGTACAAAGGAGCCGGAGATGGTCCTCGCTGATGAGGAAACGCTGAACGATGAGGATTTCGCGCTGCTGGCGGATGAAATCCTCATCTGTGAAACGGTCGAGGCCAAAATCCGCATCCTGCACACCGAGGTGCATTCGCTGGCCGACCTCGTCGATCTGCTCGCTGCGGACTGCATTTTCGAGGAGGAATACCCGATGGTTTTTGATTCGTTTGAGCCTTCCGTGCAGGCTCTGCTGCTTTCCCGGATGCCCTTCGAGGATGCGGAGGGAAAGATCCGCGCACAGCGCGAGGTTGAGTGGCAGCTGCGGTACGCCTCTTATCTCAACCGGCTCCCGGACAGCCGCCGGGATGCGGTTCTGCGGCAATTCCATGTGCTCGGCAGCTAAACGGTATGCGCCATCCCGGATGGATGGCGCATATTTTTATTTCAGGCACAGCCGTACATTTTGTAATTCTTGTTATATCGTACACGCATTTTATTGTAAATCTTTCCAGATTATGATAATATTTTCAAAGAAGGAGGAGTATAAATGCAGTATATTATCCAGATCCGTGAAAACAATACAGCCAAATACCTTTTTAATGCACGGATGCTTGTCCATGATCCCCGTCTGGCTAAAATTTTCTCCTCCCCTCTGCTGGCAAACCGCTATCTGAAGAAAAGCAATTTCCGCAATAGTGAGCATATCGTGCTCACTATTAAGGCGGAGAGCATCGCAATCTGACCTACATCATTCAAAAAGGCTCCGTATCAAATTGATACGGAGCCTTTTTATCCAGTTTTATCCGAGACGCATGAAGAGCGGCAGGAACACAACCGAAACAATCGTCATCAGTTTGATAAGGATGTTGATCGACGGGCCGGAGGTGTCCTTGAACGGATCGCCCACCGTGTCTCCCACAACTGCGGCTTTGTGCGCTTCACTGCCCTTGCCGCCATGATGGCCTTCTTCGATGTATTTCTTCGCGTTGTCCCATGCACCTCCCGCGTTCGCCATCATGATGGCGAGCAGGACGCCCGCGACCAGCGCGCCCGCGAGCAGGCCGCCGAGCGCTTCCACGCTCCAGAGGCCGACCAGAATCGGGCTGACGACCGCCAGCAGGCCCGGAATGACCATCTCTTTAAGCGCGGCAGCGGTGGAAATATCAACACACTTCGCATAATCGGGTTTTTCGGTGCCTTCCATGATCTTTGGGTTCGCCTTGAACTGGCGGCGGACTTCTTCGATCATCTGGAACGCGGCTTTACCGACCGAACGCATGGTCAGCGCCGAGAACAGGAACGGAAGCATACCGCCGATGAACAGGCCGGCAACCACCTGCGGCATCAGCAGGTCGATCGCGGTGAGTTTCGCAATCTGCGAATAGGAAACAAACAGCGCCAGCGCGGTCAGCGCGGCGGAACCGATCGCAAAGCCCTTGCCAACGGCAGCAGTGGTGTTGCCGACCGAGTCGAGCTTGTCGGTAATCTCGCGCACGCTTTCCGGCAGGTTCGCCATCTCGGCAATGCCGCCCGCGTTGTCAGAAACCGGGCCGTAAGCGTCTACCGCGATGGTGATACCCGCGGTGGAGAGCATCCCGACCGCCGCCAGCGAGATACCGTAGAGCCCGAACGCCACATAGGCGCCGATGATACCCGCCGCAATGAGGAGCATCGGCCAGACGGTGGACAGCATCCCAACCGCAAAGCCGTCAATGATGCAGGTTGCCGGTCCGGTTTCGCACTGCTTGGCAATGCTCTTGACCGACTTGTAGTCGCCGGAGGTGTAGCGCTCGGTGATCGCGCCAATCAAAACGCCGATCACAAGGCCGATCACAACCGCGACAAACGCGCGCAGGTCACCAAAAAGCGCCCGGCTCAGGAAGAACGAAGCCACCACGACAATCCCGCCGCTGACATAAGTACCCATATTGAGCGCTTTTGCCGGATTTTTGCTGTCCCCCCGGCCGACCATGAAGATCGCGATGATCGAAGCCAGGATCCCGATGGCCGAAAGAGCCAGCGGGAAGATCGATCCGGTCAGCGGGTCCGGGTCGGAAAGGGTCACGGCCAACGTGATCGAGGAGATGATCGCGCCGACATAGCTTTCAAACAGGTCGGAACCCATACCGGCCACATCACCCACGTTGTCGCCCACGTTATCCGCGATGACGGCGGGGTTGCGCGGGTCGTCCTCGGGAATGCCCGCCTCAACTTTTCCCACCAGGTCGGCGCCGACGTCGGCCGCTTTGGTGTAGATGCCGCCGCCGACACGCCCAAACAGCGCGATCGAGGAGGCGCCCAGCCCAAAACCGGTCAGCATGCTCGCATTCTCAACGCCAAGTACGATTGCAAGCACGCCCACGCCCAGCACGCCCAGGCCTACCACGCAAAGCCCCATAACCGAGCCGCCGCGGAACGCCACCTTGAGGGCATGGGTCATCCCATGCTCCTGCGCGGCAGCGGCGGTGCGGACATTGGAACTGGTCGCGGTGCGCATCCCAAAAAAGCCCGCCAGCACCGAGAAAAACGCGCCAAGCAGAAAACAGCCGGCGGTCGGAAGATTGATTGCAAAGGTCAAAACCAGGAACATGATCACAACAAAAATGACGATGGTGCGGTATTCACGCATCAGAAATGCCATCGCGCCTTCGCGGATGTAGGATGAAATCTCTTTCATCCGGTCGTTTCCCATACCGTTTTTGTTGATCCAGGTCGACAGCCACCACGCGCAAAGAAGCGCCACCACCCCGACAATCGGGGCGACATAGAATAGACTGTTCATTGTGTAGGAGCCCTCCATTCATTTTCACACTTTTCTTATTTTATAACAAGGATACGCAAGTCCAAGCACGCATCCATATTATACTAAATAATTTTATTTAGTGCAACAAAAAATTATTTATATTCCCCAAAATCATCCTTCCGTTTTTTCTTTTACCAGTTCCAGAACCCGCTGCGGCGTCGCGAACATCTCCGGCGAAACCTGCGTCGGATAGATTTCCAGGTTGAAAAGATCTTCAATCCCGTCAAGCAGCTGCATAAGCCCCAGCGAATCAAGCAGCTCCTCCTCCCAGAGATCGACCTGACGGTCGTATAAAACGATGTCGTCTCCGCATACCTGCGCAAGCAGACGCAGCAGTTTCTCCTCCATCAGAGCATCCCCCTAAGTTTGCCTTTGTCCAGCTTTCCATTGCCAGCCAACGGCATTTCAGAAAGCCACACGATCCGTTTCGGAATCATATAAGCGGGCAGCTGCTCCCGCAGCGCCCGGCGCACCCAAAGTGATTCCCGCCGTTCTCCGCAGAGGAAAGCGGTCAGCGACCGGACTTCCCCGTCCGCGTATTCCGGCAGGACGGCGGCCTGTGAAACGCCGCCGATCGAAAGCAGCACCGCTTCCACTTCAGACGGTTCCACACGGAAGCCCCGGTATTTGAGCATCCCATCCATGCGGCCGGCAACATACAGCATCCCATCCCGGAAAAATCCAAGATCCCCGGTCAGATATGCCGGTACGCCGTCGAAAAGCCGGAATTTTCGGTTTGGGTCCTCTCCAATATATCCCGCGCCGACCGAATCGCCCAGGATTACGATCTGCCCGGTTTGGCCATCGGGAAGCGGCCGGAGCGATCCGTCCGCAACGACAATCTGTGTTCCCGGTTTTGGCCGGCCAACCGGCAGCAGGCCGGCGCACATCCCCGATGTGATTTCCACAGCGGTAACCGCAACAGCCGCTTCGGTGGGGCCATAGGCATTGACCACCCGCACGTCCGGGAAACGCTCAAAAAGCCCTCGGACAAGCTGCGGACTGAGCGCTTCGCCGCAGAAAAGGAAGGTATTGAGTTCTGGCAGCAGCGCGCGGCCGAAACTTCTGTCCGAAAGGCAGTAGGCCGCAAACGACGGGGTGGAAACCCATACCGCCACCCCAGAAGCGCCGAGGCAATTGAACATCCGCCCAAACGGCAGGGACGCATCGAGGTCATAAAGGGTTCTCCCGCCGGTCAGCGCTGGAAAAACCGCCATACAGGAAAGGTCGAACGAATACGGCGCCTGGTTGAGCCAGATTCCGCCGTCTGCCAGGGTCCTGCTCCACTCGGTGAAGCTTCTGAGATTCTCCGGTGTGATCCGGACGCCTTTTGGCGCCCCTTCGCTTCCGGATGTATATAAAACATAGGAAATGTCGGTATTGCAGCGCAAAACCTCCACCGCTTCCGGCTTTTCAAGCATCCGCATTGCCGTTTCCCAGTCAAGGACCAGCTTCACGCCTGCGCTGGACAGGATCTGCCGGACACGCGCCGGCGGACAGGCGGAATCGATTGGCAAATAGGCTTTCCCGGCACGCATGCAGGCGAGCATACAGGTGAGAAACCAGCCGCCCTTGCGCCCGTGAATTGCAACCGGCGCGGGATTTTCCCCCATGACCGCTCGCAGTCCCGCCGCGATCCGGCCGGAGCCCGCCCAGAGTTCCCCATAGGTCAGCTGTTCGTCCCCGCAGAGATAAGCGGCCTGTTCCGGGCGCAGACGCGCCTGCCGTCCGATCTGTGCGATCACCGGTTCCGGCGGGTTCATCGGATCTGCTCCGGCGGGATCAGGCTCTCGTCGAACAGGACGCGGGAGTGGTTTTTGAAGATCATGGTTTCCTCCAGCGTCCCGCCGCTCGCCCGGTCGATCGTCTTTTTCCAAATCTCGCTCACACGGTAGTACCAGCCGTCAGATTCCTTTTGATAGTGGTGATCCCGCTCCTCGATCCGGTACCGAACCGGCAGTTCCCGGCTGCAGAGCAGCTCCCCGCAAAGATCTGTTTCGTCCAGCCAGACCCGCAGCTGATAGGTATCCGGCGTGTCGTTTTGGAAGCGGTAGTCCACATTGTTATAGAAAACCGAGGTGCCTGTGCCGAACGGAACCCTGCGGTCACTGTCCGGGAAGATGGCATCGGTGTGATGGTGCAGTTCGGTGACGGTGAGCGGGCTTTGCAAAACAAGCCAGTGGATCAGGTTCGCAAGCTGGCAGAGCCCTCCGCCAACCGCAGCCGACGGTTTTCCGCCGCCGATGATCACAAGCCCTTCCAAAAAGCCGCGTTTTTCGGTGGGGTTCCCCACCCGCCGCCAAAAGGAAAACGTCTCTCCGGGACGGATGAGCAGCCCATCGATTCCCCGGCTGGCAAGCCGCAGGTTGACCGCCTTGTTCTGCTGAAGCTGCTGGTTCACGCCAAAAAGCTTGCGCAGAAGAACCGAGCGGTGGGATTTTACGATAAATGGAAGCGGCTCCCCAGTCTGGCTGGAGGCAAACCGCACATGGCTGCCCAGATCCCGGCACCAGCGCAGCAGATACTCCTTGCGCAGGGACACCGCGTAGCACAGCGGCCCACGTTCACAAAACAGTTTGCGCCGTCCCAATCCGCTCCCTCACTTCCAGTTGTCCTTAAAATGGCCGGCACGAGAAATATACCGTGGCCATAGGCCATATGTAACTTAGATATTATAACACATCCAAATCCCATTTTCAAAAATTTTCTTTCGTTTCTCACAATTTTTATAATCAAAAGGAGATCCTTTCGGTAATTTCGATCATTTTTACGGAAATTCGGTTTTTAAGTGTACAAGGCAGATGGAATCATGTATAATATTCCTGTGTGATTTTCGACAGAATCCACGCAATTTCTACAGTGAAACCTAAAAAGCTAAGAGATTGAAGGAGCGTTTAAAATGGCAGGGCATATCGAGGCAGAAGATATCTTTAACGGAAAAGACCGTGTGGCTCCGCTGGGCCTCATCGTCAGCGAAGGCGCGCGGGAACTTGGCGCGAAGATTGATGCACATCTGACCAGTTGGGCTGCATCCAGCGAACATTCCACCGACACCTTTATCGTCGGGAGCGAATGCCCCCGTTTCTCCTCCGGAGACAGCAAGGGGCTGATCAAATCCACCATCCGCGGCAATGACCTCTTTTTCATCGTGGATATGGGCAACTACAGCTGCACTTACAACCTGTTCGGCCAGAAGAACTGCATGTCCCCGGACGACCATTTCCAGGATCTCAAGCGTCTGATCCAGGCGGCCGGCGGCAAGGCGCACCGTATCAGCGTGATCATGCCGCTTCTCTATGGCGGACGGCAGCACCGCCGCAACTATCGCGAATCGCTCGACTGCGCGATGGCCCTGCAGGAACTGACCCATATGGGCGTCTCCAACATCGTAACCTTCGACGCGCACGACGCGCGCGTCCATAACGCAATCCCGCTGACCGGCTTTGACAACGTCATGCCGACCTATCAGGTTCTCAAAGCGCTCTTCCATGCCTTTCCGGAGCTCGATATCAGCCGCGACCGCTTCATGATCATCAGCCCGGACGAGGGCGCGATGAACCGCAACATGTACTACGCGTCGGTGCTTGGCGTCGATCTCGGTATGTTCTACAAACGCCGCGACTATTCCCGGGTCGTCAACGGGCGCAACCCGATCGTTGCGCATGAATACCTCGGCACTTCGGTTGAAGGCAAGGACGTTTTCATCGCGGACGATATCATCTCTTCCGGTGATTCGATGCTTGACATCGCCTACGAGCTGAAAAAGCAGAAGGCAAACCGCATTTTCTCCTACGCGACCTACGCGATCTTCACCAACGGGCTCGACGCGTTTGACAAAGCCTATCGGGACGGCATCATCAGCGGCGTGTTCGGCACCAACCTCACCTATCGCAGCGAGGAGCTGCGCAGCCGTGAATGGTTCCATGAGGTTGACGTTTCCAAATATATCGCTTACTTCATTGCTGCGATCAACCATGACATCTCGGTCAGCGCGATCATCGACCCGCACGAGAAGATCAAGGCTCTGCTCGCCAGCCGGTAAATCAATATTCAAAAAGCCCGCCGGCCGGCGGGCTTTTCTACTGCATGCTTATTTTTTCAGTTCAACGGTATAGGTGAACTGATAGGTTTCCTGAAGCGCCTTCACCTTGTCCTCGTTGTCCTCTATGAAGGTTTCGGTATACACCGATTTCCCCTGTTTTTTATAGTCGTCCAGGATTTTCTGAAGCGCATCCCAGCATTCCTGCTTTTTCGCTTCATCCTCCTCCTGAATATCGATGACAAACTCACGGTGTTTTGGAATGCGTACTTTCATTTTTCTTCACGTTCCTTTGCTGAATGATATTTGAATGCCCATAAACATTCTTTATTGTATCCGCTATCCCCAGCCGGGTCAAGAGCTTTCCGGCGGGTTTCTGCAAATATTTCAGCGATAACGGAAGCGTTCGCCGTCAACGCGGATTTCAACCAATGGTTCCGGCAGCCGGTCCGGCGGCCGCTGGAAGGTATGCATACCCGGCGAATTGATATTTGTCGGCCAGTTGCGGCCGTGGTGCCGCCGGGCCGGCTGTGGATAACCAGGCCTTTGGTAGTAATAGCTGCGCGCCATTAAAAACACCTCCTTTCCCAATCTATGCGCAAAAAAGGGATTCCGTCCGACAGGACTGAACCCATCCTTAGATGAATATCCTGTAGCAAGGAGGGAGCGCAATGCGTAACTGCAACTGTCCCGGGCCGCCCCAAAAGGATTGCCCGCCGGAAGAAAACCGCGGATGCAGCGGATGCCTGGCCTATTTTCTTGCCGGGCTGGCAATCCTGCTGCTCATCTGCCTGATCGGGTCCCCATGTTTTTATCTCTGAGCGCGCAAAAGCGGGACGCCTCCCGGCGTCCCGCTTTCCTGATCGTTTTGTTCCCTTATCGCTCGATTCATCGGTAATTTTCGTAAAAGTTTTCGTAAACTGCGGCCAGGTCCCTGTTCCAAGGTATGTACAGGCAAACCGGCTGCGGTTATCCCAACAGTCTTATAATATTCATTACCTTGCTGAGAGTTCCCACCGGATTCTGCAAAGCTGTTTGCAGAATCTTCTGCACACCGGACGGATTTTGACGGTTTTGGTTCATCCGACTCATGTTCCCGTGGTTTTGCTGCATCCGCATTCCGTTTCGGTTCTGAAAATTTGCTGCATACGCATCTGGTTTAGCTGAGCCTGCTGGTTTTGGGGCGCCTGCTGCGGGTTCGGGTTGGCTGGCTGCGGATTTGGCTGCATCGGACGATCGGGCCGTCCCGGCCGGTTTCCCGGATGAAACTGGTTGGTCATAGCTTCCCCTCCATATGCCAGTGTATGTAAAAAAGGAAGCGCGGGTTCCTCATTTTAGCGGTATGAAAGAACTTTCGGAATTTTTTCCCGTCCCGCGGTAAAAATAGCGGTATAAAGGGCTTGCAAATTGCGGCGGCCTGTGTTAATATTAAAATATACAAATTACGTATAGTTTTCATCCTGAAAAGTTCCCGACCAGCCGCTCTGCGCGGATCAAAAATTTGGGGAGACCGGATGAAAATATTCTGCTAAACACGGTTCTGAAGCCCACTTGGCGGGCAAACTAATAAAATGAAAATTTGTTAAGGAGAAATTGTGATGGCAACTTTTTACATTTGTAAACATTGTGGGAATCTCATTGAAATGGTGCACGACGCAGGCGTTCCCGTTGTCTGCTGCGGAGAAAAGATGCACAAACTGACCGCCAACACCACTGACGCCGCAACCGAAAAACATGTCCCGCTCGTCAAGGTGGACGGCGGCACCGTTTCGGTGAACGTTGGGAGCGTCTCCCATCCGATGGAAGAAAAACATTGGATTGTATGGGTCGCTCTTGAAACCCGAAACGGCATCCACCGCAAAAATCTCAAGCCCGGTTCCGCCCCGGAAGTGACTTTCGCGCTCGGCGGCGACCAGCCGGTGGCGGTTTATGCTTACTGCAACCTGCACGGACTCTGGAAATCCGAACTGTAAACAGCACCCCAAAACGAGAAAATAAAAGCTCCCCCGGACGGGGGAGCTTTTATTCGCTTCAGAGAAAGTCCTGGGCAGTTTTCAGTCCATATGCCGGTTCCGCCCGCAGTACAGCGCGGGCAACCGCTTTGCCCATCACCCGCGCCGCGAGCGTCCCAACCAGGTTCAGGTCGGACTGCATGTCTCCCACCGAGAGCGCGTAGATGCTGTCCCCGTCGGCGGTCGTGTTGACCGGGTTCAATGCCCGCGCATAGCCGTTGTGGGCCATTGCAGCAATTTTATTCATCTTCGTCTTGTCAAAGCGCGCGTTTGTTATCACCGCACCGATCGTTGTATTCCCGGTGAAAAGATTTCCGCGTACCGTGTTCTCCGTGTACATTGTCCGCTCGGTATCCGCGAAAGTGGAAAGATCCGGGGTGAGCATCCCGGCCAAACGGCGGCCACTGTCAATGTCAAAGACATCGCCCAGCGCATTCACCGCGACCACCGCGCCCACCTTCAAATCCCCCAGCTGCACGGCATAAATGCCCAGCCCCGATTTCATCATGGTGGCCGGTCCATGATATTTGCCGACCGTCGCGCCCGTGCCCGCGCCGAAATTCCCTTCCTCCGGCGCGTCCTGTTCGGCCGCGCGGCAGGCTGCATAAGCCATCTTTGCATCCGGGCGCGCATCCGGCGAACCGACCACCAGATCGAAGAGGCAGCTCGCGCAGACGAGCGGCACCTTTGTAATGCCGGTGTCAAAACCCACGTCCCGCTCAGCCAGGTAGCGCATTACGCCGCCGGCAGCATCGAGCCCGAAAGCGCTTCCACCGGAAAGCAGCACGGCATGCACCGCTTCCGCTGCGGCAAGTGGGCTAAGAAGCTGGCTTTCGCGCGAAGCGGGGCCTCCGCCGCGCACATCGAGCCCCGCGGGCATCCCGCGCGCGCAGAGGAGCACCGTACAGCCGGTGCCGCCCTCGATGTCCTGCGCGTTTCCGATTTTAAGATTCTCTATCTCTGTAATTGGAATTTCTTTCATGCTTTTGCCTCCCGCAAAGCTCCCTGCGCTGCCAAAAACTTCATCAATGGACGGCAGACCGCTGTCGTGACGACAACCGCCGCAGAAAGTTCCAGAATGCCGTTGAACCCCACAATGGTGAGGAATACGTCCTTGAGCGGAATCGCATCGAACAACGCCCACAGGCAGCCGAGCACCAACACCGTGTGGCAGATGCTCGCAATCGCCGCGCTCGCCGCAATCGCAAAGGTTTCACGGCCGGTGCGGCGCAGAAGCCGATAAAGGCACCCGGCGATCACTCCGAGCAGGATGCGCGGCAGAATACACATCACAAGCGAAGCGAACGGCGCGCCGCTTGCAAAGGGGGAAAAGAGCAGATCCACCGGTGAAACAGCCGTTGTCGAAGCCTTCAGAAGGCTCATAAGCCCGAACGCACCGCCCAGAATGGCGCCGTCAACGGGGCCCAGCAGGATGGCTCCGATGATGACAGGGATGTGCATAATGGTGATGGCGACCGGCGGGATCATGATGAATCCAAGCGGTGTGAACGCCAGCACCGCCATCAGTGCGATGAGCAGGGACAACTGGGTGAACTTTGTGGTCTTGCGTGTGGTTGACATAAGACATCTCTCCTTGCTGCTGCTCCGGCATTCCGGATGCAGCGCATATTTTGGAATTTATGCCTCCGCCGGAGCGGTTACATACCCATTATTATTCAATTTTTTCAGATACGGTCGCTGTTGCGCCTGTAGATGGCGTACAGACCGTCGAGCAGCAGCGTCTCATCGACAAGGATTTTGTGCCGGCACTGTGGGATAATCGTATTCACAAGCTGCCCGTAGGCCACCACCGTTTTGGCTGGGCCAATTTTTTCTTCGTAGCGGTCGAGCATCCCGTCAATCATACTTGCCGTGCCGTACAGCACACCGGATTTCATACAATCCTCGGTGTTGGTACCGATCAGGCTAACCTGTTTTTCCAGGCCAATGTGCGGCAGCTGTGCAGCCTGATTGCTCAGTGCTTCCAGCGCAACCGTCACGCCCGGCATGATCGAACCGCCGATAAACATCCGCTTTTCGTCGATCAGAGAAAATTTTGTAGCCGTCCCAAGGTCGATGATCACCGCCGGAAGCGGATATTTCTCCATCGCGCCAATTGCGGTGGCCACAAAGTCGGCCCCCAATTGCGCCGGGTTGTCAATCCTGATATTGAGCCCGGTTCGGATGCCCGGCCCGATCTGCAAAATCTTCACCGGTTCGATCAGTGCGACCGCCTTGTGCAGCCGCTGGGTCAGAGAGGGCACCACCGACGAGATGATCGCGCCGGTGAGCGCACGTTCGTCCTGCCGGTAGAGCCGGATTACGTCGCGGATAAGCACCGCGTATTCGGCTTCCGTCTTATTGATGGCGGTCAGTATCCGGGAAACAAACAGCAGGCCGTCCCCCTCATAGGCGCCGATTTCGGTGATTGTATTGCCGATGTCGATCGCAAGGATCATACCGTTCCCCTCCCGTCTTATCTCAGGGAAAATCATAGCACAACAAAAGGCCGCTTGCAAGCGGCCTTTCGCGTTTTTATTCCCGTGCCGGACAGATTTGGGTCCAGACGCAGTCCCCGCAGACTGTCTCCCGCTTTCCCGGCGCGAGGATCTTTTCCAAAACCAGCCGCTGAAAATCCCGCCATTGGAGGAGCTCCCCGTCCTGAAGACCGCAGAGCGACAAAACCGCCGAGTCATACCGTGCGGGTTTTTCACTGTCGCATTCCCCGCCGCAGTTATGCGGACAGCTGATACAGAGCGCGTCCACGCCGCAGAGGAGCATCACCTGCCGCTCCGGATTCATTTTCAGGCTGTCTGCGACGCATGCCATGTTCTTTACAAAAGCTTTATCATATCCCTTTCCATTAAAGAAACGCAGGCAAATCCCATGGTGCGGCCGCAGCCGCAGGGGCTCGCCGTTCACGCCACGCGCGCCGGACCCCGGCGGAGCACCCCGCAGATGCGCGGGACAAGGATCGCTGCCGCCAGGATTTTAAGCGCGTCACCGAACAGGAACGGAACAACACAAAGCGCAAGTGACTGCATGAGGCCGGTGCCGGTCGAAATCATGAACCACGCGGTGCCGAGCAGGTCATAAACGGCCATCCCCAGCAGCATCGAGGACACCAGTACAAAATTCGTCTTTCCGAACTTTTCAGTCATCCATCCGACAAGCAAAGCCGCCATAATGTATCCTGCAATATATCCGCCGGTTGGGCCGACCAAAATCCCCACGCCGCCGGTAAAGGATGAGAATACCGGCGCGCCTACCGCGCCGACCAGCACATAGACGAGCTGGCTGAGCGCCCCGTATTTCGCGCCAAGGATGCCGCCCGCAAGGAAAACCGCCAAAGTCGCCAGATTGATCGGAACCGGCTGGAGCGGAATGGCAAGCTGTGAAAGCAGAGCGGTAAGCGCGGCAAAAAGCGCGCAGAGGATCATATCGTGGGTGGTGATGCGCTGTTTCATACTGGTTTCCTCCTGATGCTGATTTCACCGGAGCGCAGCGCTTCGGTGGTATTGTCCTCTTTTTGGATCACAAGCCGCGCATCGTCGTCAATCGCAACGGCGCGGGCAATCTCCCGTTTTTCGCCGCGCAGCACTTCGACCCGTTCCCCGAGCAGAATGGAACGCGCGCGGTAGGCGGCGAGGAACCGCCGCTGCGGCAGGCCGGGCAACAGTTCTTCCAGCCGGTTCACAATCTCCGCAGCAAGCTGGCTGCGGGAAACCGGAGCTTCCCCTTTCGGGAAAAGCGAACCGGCGACCGTGCGCAGCTCTTCTGGAAAATCTTCCGGCCGCGTGGTAAAGTTGATCCCGATGCCAACCACCATATACTCAACCGAGCCGCTCTCAAAATCGGTGGCGGCTTCGGTGAGAATCCCGCAGACCTTCCTGTCCCCCAAATAAAGGTCGTTGACCCATTTGATCCCCAAATCGATCCCGCAGAGTGCCTGCACCGCTTCGCAGACTGCCACTGCGGCCGCAGCCGTGATCAGTACCGCGTCCACCGCCAAAAGCTGCGGACGCAAAAGCGCGCTCAGATAGATGCCTGCGCCGGGCGGAGAGACAAATCCCCGGCCGCGCCGCCCGCGGCCCTCACTTTGCTCCTCCGCAAGCAGGAGGGCGCCATCCGGCGCGCCCGAAAGCGCCAGTTCCTTCGCGGCCTGATTGGTCGAAGAGACCAGTTTGCGGCAGATGATCTCCCGTCCGGGCTCACGGCGCAGGAAAAGGCGCACCGCTTCGGCAGAGAGAAGATCGCTCGCGTTTTCGAGCAGGTAGCCTTTTCGGGTGACCGCCGTTATTCGGTAGCCCTCCTCCCGCAGCTCGCCAATCGCTTTCCAGACTGCGGCGCGGGAGATGCCAAGCTTCCGGGCAAGCGCTTCCCCAGAGATGTAGATGCCCTTTTGGGATTCGAGTACCGACAGCACTTCACTTTTGGACGACATTCCCTCACCTGTCCTTTCCGAGGGTATTGTATCATAAAAAAAGGGTATTGTAAACTATTTTTTAAAAAATAGTTTACAATACTCTTTCCAAGTTCCGCAATCACGCGGCCATGAAGATTGAGTAATCCCCAAAATCCCAGGAAAGCATTATGGCAGACGGCTTGCGGTTCCTCTAAAGGCACAGAGACGCTTTTAAAAATCCCGCATCTGTGTTATTCCACAAAAGCTGTTGTCTGCCGTTCAATAAGATAAGGATCAAAAATCGTGCGGATTTTTGACCGGTTCGGTTTATCGCTGCCAATAAAATCGGCAATTAGCGAAACGCCTTGTTCGCCAATAGATTGTTTTGCGGAATGAATGGTAGTGAGTTCGGGGAAAAAATGCCGGGATATTTCGATGTCGTCATAACCGACGATCTGCACGTCTTTCGGAATGGAGAGACCGTTTTTGAAAATAGCACTATATGCGCTTACCGCGGTAGAATCATTTGTCAGGGAGATTCCAAAGGGCCTTCGGGCAGTTTTACAAATTTGATCTGTGATATCATAGACGGAAGAAAAAACATCCCCATGATAAAATACTTTGGAGGGATCGAAAGGCACCTGATTTTCCTTTAAGGCTTCCTTGTATGCGGATAAGCGAATGGCGGATTTCATACCGGCCACCACTTTGTTTGATGCCTCCCCTAATATGAGATAGACCTCTTGGAGCTGGCAAGACAGCAGATGGTTTGTGGCTAAATATTGACCTTTAAAATCATTGCTCAACACATAATTAAATTCCTTATTTGGAATAGCGTGCGCGGGATAAGAAATACCTTCGAAAAATGGATACCTCGAGAGCAAAACAAGGGGTATTTCCAAAGGAGCATAATTGTTCAAATCGATCGGAACAGATAAAATGCCGTCCACAGGAACCGAAAGGAACGCGTCCAAGGTGTTTTTCTCTATTTCAGAGTCTTCGTTTGTGATCGTAATGATCGTGGTAAAACCATAGGAACGCGCCTTTGCTTCAATTCCTTTTAGGATGGAGGCATAATATGCATTCGTAATATCCGGAATGAGAACCCCCAATAAATTGCTGCGTCCGAGCCGCAATGACCGCGCGGTAAAGTTTGGTCGATACCCTAAGCGGTTTGCATAATCAAGGATGCGATCTTTCGTTGCCTGCGGAAGTTCGGAACTATTTCCCAATGCTTTGGAAACCGCAGAGACAGAAACTCCTGCCGCCTGCGCAATGTCAATCAGCCGTACTTTTGTAGACATATCTTAAATGATATTGACGGAGGCTAAATATCGCTCACCTCTTTTTATTAGATAATTAGATCATTTGTGATAAAAGGTTTGAAACAGCAGAATGATGCCTCCAGACAGCTCTTTACTGATAAAAAGGGCTGCCATCACACTGCTGTATATCTTTGGCATTGTTTGCGGATTTTTAGGCCGTTGTGCCGCGCCACCTTAAGTATAGTTTCTTTTTTTCGTATAATCAAGCTTTTTTTAAATTTTTTACTAAAACGTAATAGTTGATTATTTACAAAAACAGCCCATAAAACTAGTGTAATAAATAGAATAAAGCCGCAATTATAATATAATTCAAAAATATGCTTGACATTTTTACTTTTAAAGGGTTTAATAAAATCAAATGAATTACAACGTTGTAGTAATGAGGGATATAAATGGAAAACGCTTACCGAAGATCATTATTATATGTTCCAGGAGATAAGCCCCATATGTTGGAAAAAGGAATTTTCAGCGTATGCGACAGTATGATTATCGACTGGGAAGATGCCGTCACCCTTAGCCAGAAAGAACTTGCGCGTGAAGTGACCGCAAATTTCCTGAATCAAAAAAGTTCGAAAAAAGAGATTTTTATTCGGATTAATGATCCAGCATCAGCGCAGTATACGGAAGATTTAAAACTTGCAGTTACGCTTCCGATAACTGGGATCGTACTGCCGAAAGCATGTCCGGAAAGTGTTAAAACAGTAGATCGCGATTTTAAAAAACTGGGAGTCCTCGAGAGCCTCCTCTTAATTCCGCTGATCGAAACCGCGTTCGGATTAATTCATCTGGAGGCCACCATCACAGCTTCCGCCCATATCAAAGCCGTTCAGTTTGGCGCCGAGGACTATACGAGAGATCTGGAGATTGCGAGAACGAAAAGCAGCGAAGAAGTTCTCATGGCCAGGCAAATAATCGGGCTTGTCTGCCGGAGCCAAGAAGTTCAGGCAATCGATACTCCGTATGTTGACTTTAAAGATAACGCTGGGCTGGAACAAGATATTTGTGTTGCAAAACAAGCCGGATTTAAGGCAAAAACTGCAATTCATCCCGCGCAGCTGGAGATCATCAACCATAGTTTCATCCCGTCAGAAGCGGAGGTTGCCTTTGCGCAGCGAGTGGTAGAGATCTCACAGTTGCCCGAAAACAGTCATTTAGGAGCCTTTTCACTCGACGGGAAGATGGTGGACGCCCCAATAATTGCCCGTGCAAAGCGTGTGTTGGATCGGATACAACAGTACCGGTCTAATTGATGAAGGGAGAAGAATCAGACCATGAATCTGCAGCAAAAAGCAAACGAATTGCGAAAACTTACCTTTGAAACAATTACAAACGCAGGAGGAGGGCATTACGGTGGTTCTCTTTCTGTAATTGAAATTTTAACGGTTCTCCACTATGACGTGATGTACCGGGCGGATGAGCCGGAAGCCCCGGACCGTGATCGTTTTATCCTCTGCAAAGGACATGCCGGCCCCGCTTTATATGTTGTGCTGGCGGACAAAGGAATTATTGATAAAAAAAGATTGGCGGAGCTGGATCAGAACGGCGGCAGTTTGCCCAAACATATTGACCGCATGAAGGTGCGCGGAATCGAGTTTTCCGCCGGTCCGCTCGGACAGGGCCTTTCGGTAGCCTGCGGTATGGCTATCACGTTAAAGGAAAAGTACCCGGATACCTATGTTTATGCAGTGCTGGGCGACGGCGAGTGCGACGAGGGACAGGTGTGGGAAGCCGCGATGCTTGCGGCGCAATATCATCTGGATAACCTCATTGCGGTGGTGGACTATAATAAATGCCAGATCGACGGCCGGGTGTCGGACGTGATCGGTCTGGAACCATTTGCCGATAAATGGCGCGCCTTTGGCTGGCATGTCCTGGAATGCGACGGGCACGACACGGCTGACCTGAAAAAAACCTTTGCAAAAGCAAAGCTGCATGAGAAGCAGCCAGTTGTGGTCATTGCCCACACCAAGAAAGGCAAAGGCGTTTCTTTCATGGAAGATAACTATGTTTGGCACAGTGGAAAAATAACCCCGGAACAGTTTGCTGTCGGAAAACGCGACTTGGAGAGGAGCGTCGGTTGATATGGTAATGAGAGATACGAATCAGATCTATGGCGAAACGTTGGTGGAACTGGGAAAAAACAACAAGAACCTGGTCGTGATCGAAGCGGATTTGATGAAAGCTTCGGGCAGCGTGGTATTTAAAGAGGCATATCCAGAGCGCCATTATGATGTAGGAATTGCCGAGCAAAACCTGATCGGCTTTGCGGCAGGAATGTCTGCCACCGGTAAAATCCCTTTTGCTTCCACCTTTGCCTGTTTTGCCGCGCAGAGAGGCTGTGATCAGGTCATTAATTCGGTGGCGTATAACAATTTCAACGTAAAGATCGTAGGAACCTCCGCCGGGTTAACCAGCGAAAAAAACGGCGGTACCCATATCTCGATTTCCGACCTGGCAATTTTCCAGGCTATTCCCCGTTTCCAAGTGTTCGATCCCGGGGATGCGGAGGAATTTGCACAGATCATCCGCTATGCGGCGGAACATGTGGGGCCAGTTTATATTCGTTCCAATAAGGGACAGTATCCTGTCTTTCACAAGGAGGGGTTCCGTTTCGAACCCGGAAAGGCGGAACTTCTGCAGCCGGGAGAAAAGGTCGGCCTGATTACAACGGGAATCACTACAGAGGCGGGCATCCAGGCGTGTGAGGCGTTGCGGTCGGAGGGCATACAGGTTTATCATCTGCATATGTCCTCGATCAAGCCGATCGACCGCCAGGCGGTCCTGGAATGCGCAAAGCATGTGAAAACCATTGTGACGGCGGAAAACCATTCGGTGATCGGTGGCCTGGGAGCGGCAGTCGCAGAGGTTGTGACGACGGAGGGAACCCCAGTTTCAATGGCGCGGTTGGGTCTGCAGGACTGTTTTGGAGAGACCGCCACGCTGGATTATCTGATGCATAAACACGGCATTGATGCAGATGGAATTGCACAGGCAATCAGAAAAAATTATAAAGATGAAGGAGGCGTTAATATTTAATAACCAAAGTATCCGGATCTGTTCTTTTTTCACCTGATGGGCATCAGGCCCCCCGGTTTTCCCTGATTTTCAGTGGGGGCGAAACGGCAATAGCTTAGTCACCACACTCTGGATCTCACTGCACAAAATTTTAGTGCGGTATTGCCTTAAATGAAACCAAAGGAGAAGTGAAAATGAAAAATTTAGTTGCACTCTCGATCTCTGTCGCTATCCTGTTATCTTTGGCCGCCTGTGGCGGAAATACCGCTTCCCCCAGCGCTCCTGCAAGCTCTGGGACTGTGTCTAGTGCGAAAAGCGCAGAAGCTGCGGGCAGCGAAAACGATGAAGTCTATGTTTTTAATTTTGGCACCAACCAGCCGGCAACCCACATCGTTGCAGAGGCATACCAAGGACTCGTGGATGAATTAAACGAACAAGGCGGAGGCCGAATTAAAGCAACTGCATATTTCTCTGAACAGCTTGGCAATGAAAAAGAGATGGTGGATATGGTCGCAAACGGAATTAACGATATGGTTGTCGCTCCCGGCCATAGCGCTTTATCTACTTACTATCCTTCCCTGCAAATTTTTGACGCGCCGTATGTCTTTGACACACCGAAACAGATGTTGAATTTTGCAAATGGCGATGGGTTGGACCCCATGTGGGACGATATGGCGTCAACGACAAAGATTCGCGTTCTGGGGACCTATTATTTCGGCAGCAGGCATCTCACCTGCAATGACATTGACGTAAAGACTCCCGCAGACTTAAAGGGGATGAAACTGCGCGTGATTGACGCCCCGATTTCCCTGGCAACCGGACGCGCACTGGGCGCCGATCCCACCCCTCTGGCATACAGCGAACTGTATCTCGCCCTGTCCCAGAAAATTGTTGACGCGCAGGAGAACCCGCTTGCAAATATTCTGTCCGCGAAATTCTACGAAGTCCAAAATGAACTGGTCCTGACCGGACATGTGCTGGCTCCAGTTGCGTTTGTTATCAACGAAGAAAAGTGGCAGTCGCTTCCCGACGACATCAAAGCGATTGTGCAGACGGCCGTGGATCATGCGGTTGCAAAAGGCAGCCAATTAATTGAAGAAGCTGAGAAATCCCAGATTTCAGAGCTGGAAGGATATGGAATGAAAGTCCTTCACCCGGATGTTGAAGCATTCAAAGCAAATGCAAAGAGTGTTATTGATGAATTCTCGTCAAATTGGAATGAAGGCTTGTACGAGAGTGCGATTGCAACTCCAAAAGAATAAACTTGATAAGGGTGTCTGCAGATTTCCTTCAGGCACCCTTTATCTGAAATGGTTTTAAGGAGATCGGAATGAATCAGATAAAAAAATTCTATCACGGCCTTTTTCGCGTTGAGGAGTGGCTTGGGCGGGCTCTCCTGTTCGCAATGATTTTTGTAGTTGTTATACAGGTTTTTTTCCGGTATATCATGCACAGGCCTTTGATCTGGACGGAAGAAGCGTCTCGATTTCTCTTTGTTTGGTTGATTATGTTGGAAATGGGACATTGCGTCGCGACCAAAGGGCATGTCAAGGTGGAGTTGTTTATTGATCTGATGAGTGAAAAATGGAAAAGAAGGTTTACCACTGTTATGAGGGGGTTATCCCTGCTGTTTTTCCTTTATTTGATCCCATATTCATTGCAAATGGCAATTGCGCAGCATAAAATTCGCTCCACCGCACTGAATATGCCCTACTCCTATATTTACGGTATGGTCACTGTTGGTTCTGTTTTAGTTGTCCTGCACATCATCGAACTGTTCTTGTTTGACACATTCCGGAAAAAGGAGGATTCGACGCTGTGAATATGGGATTCTTTTTCCTGATTTTTATGGTTGTTTTGCTTTTTGGAGGTTCCGTTGCCTTCTCTATGGTTTTCTGTTCCGCCATCTATATGATCGTAAATGAGCTGCCTTTCATGTTGATGGCACAGCGCATGGTTGCGGGCGCAAACTCTTTCGTCTTGTTAGCGATCCCATTTTTTATTCTGGCGAGCAATATCATGAACAGCGGCGGTGTAACCGATCGTATTTTTGGATTTGCCAACCACGCAGTCGGCTGGGTACCGGGTGGACTGGGGCATGCCAATATCCTGGCAAGCGTCATCTTCGCGGGGATGTCCGGTTCTGCGGTTGCGGACGCCGCCGGTCTTGGCAAAATTGAAATTAAGGCAATGACCGATGCGGGCTATGATAAAAAGTTTGCAACGGCGATTACAGGAAGTTCCGCCATCATCGGACCAATCATTCCGCCAAGCATCCCCTGCGTTTTATATGGCGTGGCATCCAGCCAGTCTATTGGAAAACTGTTTGTCGCAGGGGCGATTCCAGGAGTTGTGATGTCGGTTTGTCTGGGTATTATGGTCTTAATCGAATGTTTTATCCATAAATATCCGCGCGAAAAATGGATGGGCTTCCGCGCACTATTTTCTTCTTTGGGACGGTCGTTTCTCTCCTTGTTGACACCGGTTATTATTCTGGCGGGCATGATTGCCGGCGTTGTAACGCCAACAGAAGCGGCTGTGCTCGCAATTCTCTACTCCCTGTTTCTGGCATTTGTTTACCGTCAAATGACCATCTCTGATTTTAAGAATACCTTGACGGAAAGCGTTAATTCCGCGGTTCCTATTATGGCTATTTTATGCGCAGCCCAGGCTTTTGGATGGATTATGGCAAATGAACAGATTCCGCAGTTAATTCTAACTTGGTTCACAGAGTTTATCCATTCCCGCACTGTTGCGCTAATTGTTGTAAACATTTTCCTGCTTCTTGTAGGATGTTTTATGGAATCCGGGGCGGCAACTTTAATCCTTGTACCGGTTCTGTTGCCTATTATGACATCGTTCGGCATCGATCCCGTTCATTTCGGTATTATTTTTGTACTGAATCTGATGATCGGATTGATTACGCCGCCTGTCGGCCTGGTTCTTTATGTCCTGCAAGGCATCACGAATTTAAAATTCAAAGAGATTACATCTGCAATTATGCCCTATTTTATTGCGCTTCTCGTCTCATTGCTGATTGTTACCTTTGTCCCGGGCACTTGTACCTATCTGCCGGGTTTGATATTTGGAACATAACACAAAAACGCGCGTCTCATAAATTATTGATTTTTACAGTTCCCTATATAGGCAATCGGCCTGAATGTATTTTTAAACAGGAACACAGAAAGAAGGATTTTCATGGAGCATCAAAAATTAACCGAAGAACAGATGAACGCACAAATTGCCGAAATGGTGGCAAAGGGAAAAGCGGCAATGGATGCGATCGAAAAGTTGACGCAGGAGGATGTGCGCCGGATCGCAAAAGCGGTAGCGCGTCTTTCATACGATAGAGCTGACGTCTGGTCGAACGCATTGTTCGCAGAAAACGGTGGAAGCGGACGTTTGGAAAGCAAAATTGCGCAGCTTGTTTCCCGTCCCCTGGGTCTGGCAGCCCAGGTTGACGGTGTGAAAACAGTGGGGGTCATCGAAGAAGACCCCGATGGATATCTGGTCAAAATTGCAAAACCCTTGGGAGTCATCGCTTCGCTGGTCCCCATGACAGTGCCCACAGGCCTGGTCGCCTGCCAAACAATTTTTGGTTTAATGGCCAAAAACGCAATGATCTTTTCCCCGCATCCCAGGACGAAAAAAGTCACCAACTTTGTGGTAAATGATCTTCGAGAACTGCTGGACCGCATGGGATATCCGAAAGATTTGCTGCAGTGTGTCGAAAATCCTTCCCTGCGCATGACAGATATCCTGATGAAAAAGGCTGATTTTGTCATTGCGACCGGTGGGGCCGCGATGGTAAAAGCGGCGTACTCTTCTGGCACTCCCGCCTTTGGCGTGGGCGCTGGAAACTCGATTTCTTACGTGGATGACTCTGCCGATTTGGAAAATACGGCGCGTGGTATTCGCGATGCGGAGATGAACGACTGGGGATCTGGCTGCTCTACCGAAAACTCGGTGGTGATTCATGCGGCTGTTTATGACAAAATGATTGACGCGTTGAAAAAGGAGGGCGGTTATCTCTGCAATGCGGAAGAAAAGGAAAAACTCATCAACGTCCTTTGGAAAAACGGCAAGCTGAATGTAGACTGTATTATTCATACGCCACAGCATATTGCGAAGGCAGCGGGATTTCAAGTTCCCGATACCTGTACCTTCCTCATGGCAGAGGAAACGCATTGGGGTGAAGCGTATCCCATGACAGAAGAAAAGCTTTCTCCTGTGATTGCCATATGGAAAGTAAAAGATCTGGATTCTGGAATTGAACTCGTCAACAATATTCATTCAATCTCCGGAGCAGGACACTCCTGTTCGATCCACAGCGCCGATGAAGAACATATCCTCCGCTTTGCGAGCAAGACGCACACTTCCCGCGTTGCCGTCAATGCCTGTACAGGTTTAAACAATGCGGGCGCCTATAATAATAAAATGCCCTGGACCTTCTCCCTTGGCTGCGGCAGCTGGGGCGGCAATGCCTATTCCGAGAATAATACCTTTAAGCATTATTATAATACCACCTGGGTCTATCGTTTGATGCCGCAAAACATCGCGCCGGACCGCTCCGAAGTGTTTGCAGGATTAGATGATAAGCTGTTCTCGGATTATTCCGCATTTTCGCTGGAGTGACTTAGGTGGATCGGGTTTTACGGAAATTGTGAAATTAATGGTGTAATTCGGCCATTCCTTGCAGGATCTGCTCCGCAAGCGCCTTTGCCAATTCGCAGACGCAGGCAATCTGTTCCCGCGTTATCCCATCGATATGCACGCCGCAAACAACCGCTGCGGGCCGGCCGCGCGCCGACGCCAGCCGGTCCGCTACCAGGTTCGCGACCGCATCGTCCTTATGACCAGTCAGATTAAGGGTGGAAATCGTGGCGCTTTTTCCGCCACCCCCGCAAAGGCTTTCACGGGGGACCCCCACCGCCGCGCAGCCAATATGCGGCCGGTCGCCGCCCCAAACCGCAACACACAGATCTTCTCCCATTGGGATCACACGCGCAGAAAGCACAATGCCCTGCTTTTCTACCTGAAAAAATTGTTCACACATCCGTGTTTCACCGCCAATCTCCCGCTATTTCAATATCAAACTGTTCCCTATCCCCGCTTCCCATAGTATAACATAAAACCGCCCTTCCAGGAACCTGGAAGGGCGGTTTTGCAGCTATGATTTGAATTATCCGATATCGGGATTCTTATCGTCGATGATCACGTCGATCTCTCCGTCCTCGTCGTCGTATTTGCTGCTGGACGGTTTGAAGGTAAACTTATAGGTTCTGTTTCTTTCAATCTTGTCGCTCGAACCGTAGCTCCATTTAATACTACCCTTGACCTCGTCACCATTGTCATCCTCGGCATAGACATTATCCTTCAGCCAATCTTTGAGTTCCTTCATTTTGGTTCCTGAAGCAACCTTGACCGAATGTCCGCCGTCATAAACCAGGTCGATCTCACCGAAAGCGCCATCGACATAAATCTTCACGCTGCCTTTGACCGGATCGTAATCCCTGTCATCCGGGATAAAGGTGAAGCTGAAGGTGCCGTCCTTGGTGACCTCGCGGCTGCCGGAGGAGACCCATTCGCAGGTCCCGCTGATCTCGTCGTCGGTCTTGCTGTCATACGCATAAACATTGTCGTTGAGATCTTCAAGCAGATCGCGCAGCTTGTCGCCATCATCCGCTTCGATCGGGTCCGCCTTCACCTTGATGGCGCCCGTGCTGGGCTTCGTGGTGACGGCCGGTTTCGCCGTTCCGGACTGCGCGCCTTTTTCCGTTGTCAGCTTGGCGGTTTTTACAAGCGATTTGCTGGTGACCTTTGCGCTGCTGGCCAAGGTGATCTTGGCGGCGTCGGTCACGGTCAGCGTACCAACTTTTCCCTGGATACGCACCGTATTCGGGGAGGCAACCTTAAAGGTGCCAATCTCCGAATTGGAGGCGGTAGTGATGGTGATCTTGTCATTGAGGGCCTTGTTGACGGTCAGTGCGTCCATCTTTCCTCCAATGACCAGGGAGGTCTGCTTGCCAAGGCTGACCGCACGGTACTTGTTGTTAGCGTCATAATAGCAAACGAGGAAATCTTTGTCCTTGTCGGTGGTCAGTGTCAATTTGGTGTCGCGCGCGGTGAAGGTGCCTACCGTCTGGCCGTTCTGGGTAAAGAGCAGGTTTTTATTCTGCACGGTCAGCCCATATACCGGGCTGGCAGCGGTTGTTGCAGCGCTGGCAACCACGCACAGTCCCAGCACCAGTACCAGGGACAGGCACAGCGAAAGCGCTCTCTTGCCGAAAGTTTTCATTGTTATCACCCTTCTTTTTCAAAATTCCAAGCATTATCTCAGCTTCTCTGTATAACCATCATACACCAGTTGTGCACATAAATCAAACAGATAAGGCAGTATTTTGCAGAATAATTGTAAAGATTTTGTGAAACTTTTGCAGGGTATATTCTGCCGAAAAACAGGCCCAATTTTTGGGCAATTTTTATTTTTGCCCAAAATTTGTACAGATCAAAAAACTGTCCATACCAAATTGGAACCCCGGCCGCTATACTGGGCTACAGAAGGAAGTTTAGGAGGGGTTCATATGGAATTCCGTCACCAGATGATGCGGCTGGCGGTCGGTTCCGCGATTGACCGGGCAATTCCGAACATGAAAAAGGACACCTACCGCGGGATCCGAAACCTTGTGGACTTGGGAGCCGCCCTTGCGGCCAGCACCCGGCAGAAGGAGTTCTGCGAGATGGTGCGCAAAAATGTACGCAACCCCAAAAGTCCCTATAATGCGATGCTGCTGCGGGTGATCCGCGAAGTGGACGAAAAGATTGTCCGCCTGCTTGGCGTGAACCTCGGCTACACCTGCTTCACCTACGGCTCCGCGCAACTCACCCAGTCCTCCCGCAAATATCATGCGGCCCTGCCGTGGCTCATCAGTTTCGAAGGGCCATGCGGCAGCGCTTCGCTCGCGCCGGTGCTGCAAAACTGCCGGAATCTTGGGATCTATATCTACCGTTTCTGCCCGGACAGTGCGCAGGCGATCAGCGGCCTGTGTGCGCTCGCGGCGCAGTTTCCCGAATCCACTTTTCTGCTGGAAGCTGACGGCGCGCTTATCACCGAAGCCGTGGCGGAACAGTTCTCCCAGGCACCGAACGTCATCGCCGTCCTGCTTTCCGGCGGCGGTCTGCTCGCGGCATCCGACCGGCTGCACGACAAAAAACTGCTGTTCGGCTACGCGGAGAACGAACTTCCCGCTTTTATGCGGGAAGCCGCACGCGCCGAAGCGATCGCGCACGGCAGCTTGTTTGCCGCCTACACCGGAGATACTCCACCCCCTGTGCCGGAGCGTTTTTTCCAAAAAGAAAAAAGCCCGCTGTTGCTCATCGACTGGCAGCGGGACATAAAAGCGCTCGGTATGCTGATGAACGGCGGATGCGGATATTTACAGCTCACGCCGCGCCAGGGGCTTTCCACCGAGGGGATGGTGCGGCTCTGCCAGTGAAGTTCAGATCAGCGGGCCGCTTTCCCCGCGGCGCTCCTGCAGCTCGCGCACCATACTGCCGTCGATGATCTCCTTGACCCGGTTTACATAGGGAATCGGGTCCTCCTGCATGCCGCGGTGGGCCCACTCTTCGATGATGCCGACAAACGCATAGGTATAAAACCGTGCGACAAAGCGCACGTCCTGCTCATCCACCTGCTGCCCCTCGGTCAATTCGTGGATGCAGGTGATCAGGAGATTGTCATAAAAATCGATCAGATATTCCGAAAAGGAATTCTGGCCCATCACGCTCAGCGCGTTGATGTAAAATTTCCGGTTGCGCTGCATATACAGGCAGAGGTTGCAAAGCCCCTCCTCCCAATGGGCGCGGTCAGAAAACGAGCTCATCTGTTCAAAGGTTTCCGTATAATAAATCCAGTTGACCAGATCATATTTATCCTTGAAGTGATAATAAAAGGTGTTGCGGTTGACCCCGCAGTGGGCGGTAATATCCCCCACCGAAATCTTTGAAAGCGGCGTGCTCTGCATCAGGTCTTTGATCGATTCGGCCAGCACCCGCTTGGTCAGCGGGATATCCGTCATCCAAGCATCCCTCCTTTTCCGTTTAAAATCCTACTCCAATCATAGCGTATCCGGCGCTGATTTTCAATGACATTTTTATGAAAGCCGAAACAAACACATCGAGGGGGAATACCTGTTGCTGAAAAAACTCGCGCGGATGCTGACGCGCAGCCCGGCCACCATTGTGACGCTGGCTGTGCTGATGCTGATCCCCAGTCTTTACGGGATCATCAATACCCGCGTCAATTATGATATCCTGTCCTATCTGCCCGATTATCTCGACTCCTCGAAAGGACAGGTCATCCTGGAGGACACCTTCCACAACGCTGCCACCGCGATGCTCGTCATCGAAGGGATGCCCGAAAAGGACGTGGAAAAACTGCGGGACGACATCGCTGAAATTCCAAACGTCAAAGACGCCTTGTGGATCAGCCAGCTGCTTGACATCAGCATCCCGAAAGAAATTCTGCCGGATGACATCAAAAATATCTTCTACTCAAAAAACGTGGAGGATTCCACCATGATCATGGTGCAGTTTGAACACCCCGGCGCCTCTACCGAAACGCTCGCCGCCATTGACGAGGTGCGCGCACTTTGCGATGAACGATGCTTTCTCGCGGGCGTTTCGATCTTCCTCAAGGATACAAAGGATCTCGTTGAACAGGAGATGCCGCTCTACACTGTGCTTGCGGTCATCTTTTCCATCATCGCAATGAGCTTCACGATGGAATCGGTAGTGCTGCCGTTTGTCTTTATCCTCGGCATCGGCTTTGCGGTCGCCTACAACTTTGGGACCAATATGTTCCTGGGGCAGGTATCCTACATCACCAAGGCCATCGCCGCCATTTTGCAGCTCGGTGTCTCAATGGACTATTCGATCTTCCTGGTCGACCGGTATGATGAGGAAAAGCCCAAATTTGCCGACAAGCGCGATGCGATGGCCAGCGCGATTGAAAGCGCCTTCGTTTCGCTCTCCGGTTCTTCAATGACCACCATCGCCGGCTTCCTCGCGCTGTGCGCGATGCGGCTGGGGCTCGGTCCGGATCTCGGCATCGTCATGGCCAAGGGCATCGTCATCGGTATCCTTGTGGTGCTGGTCGTGCTGCCGTCGCTGGTGCTTCAGTTTGACGGGCTGATCCACCGCTGGAAGCACCGCTCCCTCATCCCGAATTTTACCCGTCTCAACGATTGGATCATCGACCACAAAAAGACCTTCACCACCATTTTTCTCGTGCTCTTCATCCCGGCCTTCATCATGCAGAGCAAAACCGAAATCTATTTCAACATCGACCGTTCGCTCCCGGCGGATCTGCCGTCCACCGTGGCCACCGACAAGATGCGCGACGAGTTTGACATGGCAACCACCCATTTCATCATCGTGGATGACAATCTTCCCGCCTATCAGCTCTCAAACATGGAGAAGGAGATCGAAAAAGTGGACGGCGTCGAGACGCTGCTCGGCTACAACAAATTCGTTGGCCCGGGCATTCCGGACAGCTTCATCCCGGATGACATCAAGGATATCTGCAAAAAGGACGGCAAGCAGATGCTGATGGTCAACTCGAAGTACAAGGCCGCGCGCGACGAAGAAAACGCCCAGATCGATACGATCACAGAAATTGTCAAGCGTTACGACCCCAACGGCCTCATCACCGGCGAAGGCGCGATGACCAAGGATCTGAGCGAACTGACCACAGTCGACATTCAGGTGACCAACCTCTTATCGATCGCCGCGATCCTGCTGATCGTCGGTATCTGTTTTAAGTCGCTCACCATCCCGGTCGTGCTGGTCGCCGCCATCGAACTGGCGATCTTCATCAACCAGGGCATCCCGGCGCTCACCGGGACGGTTATCCCGTTCATCTCCCCGATCGTCATCGGCTGCATCCAACTGGGCGCAACGGTCGACTACGCCATCCTGATGACCACGCGCTTTCGCGAGGAACTGCAAAATGGACATGAACGGGTCGAAGCGATCAAGATTGCGTCGAACGCCTCGGACAAATCGATCATCACCTCGGCGCTCGTATTCTTCTGCGCGAACGTGGGCGTTTCGATGATCTCAAAAATCGAGATTATCAAAAGCATCTGCACCATGCTGGCGCGCGGCGCGATCATCAGCGCGCTGGTGGCAATCTTTATCCTGCCCTCGGTCCTGCTTGCCTGCGAAAAGCTCTTCAGCAAGACCTCGCGCAACTGGAAAAAGCCAGCCCCCAAGGAATCTGCAAATCAGAAAGGTTAACATACATTCACTGGAGGAATATCTATGAAACTCGATAAACGCATCCTGCGCGCCAGCGGCGGCACGCTCGCGGTCGTCCTCGCGGCCTCGATTGCCGTCACCGCCTCCGATTTGGGAGCTGTCTCTCCGGCGGTTCCGGCAGCGCCCGAAACCGTCCCGGCAGCTGAATTTGCCGGCAGCGCGCCAAATGCCGGCGAGGATTTTTCCGCATCCGCCGCTCCGGCCTATAAGGGCAAAAAAACCGAAACGGTTTTTGTCAATCTCAAAGCGGATGGTACGCCGTACGATACGATCGTCTCCGACTGGCTGCACAGCGACGAGACGGGCGCACAGCTTACCGACCGCACCAACCTCAAAAATGTCCGAAACATCAAAGGCGACGAAACGCCTACACAGGACGGCGAAAACCTTGTCTGGAAGCTGGGCGGCAACGACCTTTATTACCAGGGGACCACCGACAAAAAGCTGCCGCTCAAGGTTGACATCGCCTACAAGCTCGACGGGAAAAAAATGTCCCCGGAAAAGATCGCCGGGAAATCCGGCAAGCTCGAAATGACCATCCGGTTTGAAAACACCACCAGCCACAAGGTCACTGTCGCGGGTAAGTCTTCCACCATGTCCACACCGCTCATGGTGATCGCGGGTATGAGCCTCTCGAACGATCATTTCGACAACATCGAGCTGAGCGACGGCAATCTCGTGAGCGACGGCAACAGCCAGGCGGTCGCGTTCGTCTCGATGCCTGGCCTTGCCAAAAGCCTCAACATCGGCGGCTACAGCCTTTCCGAAATCAATGACCTCGATTTTCCCGAGGAATTCACCCTTACCGCCGACGTGACCGAATTTGAGATGGGGCCCATCGGCATCGCGGCAACCACCGAGCTGCCCGACCTGGACGACCTCAAAAAAAGCCAGGAACTTGACGATATGGAGCAGGACCTATACGACTTGCAGGATATGCAAAACGACCTCGAACGGGTCGATCCGGTACGGGACCTGCGCTCGCTCATCACCAATCCGGAGCGCACAGTCGGCGCGCAGGTCCTCGTGGACGATATTTTCGCGTTCTATGACCTCAACAAGGATATCCTCGATATCCTTCCGAAATATGTCACCGAAGAAAACATCAAAATTTACGACCGCATCAATCACGACCTGCGGGAAAACAGTCTCGACACCCTGCTCGACGACGAGACGGTCGATGAGATCATAGACCTGGCCGACGACCTCTCCACCGCCCGCCTACAGGAACTTCTTGACGATTACGACACCCTCAAAAAGCTCGACCGGCGCAAGGTCGACCGGCTGATTACCGAAGGCGTGGCGCTCTTAAACGCCATGGACGGCGAGGGTGCGCAAAAAGGCGCGGCTTCCCTGCAAAAGCTTTTAAACTGCAGCGATCCGCTCATGGCTCTGCTGCCGGATATCGAAAAACTCAATGACGAAGCATTCCAGAAACTGATCGTTTCGGTGCTCAAAGGCCAGCTGCCCGGCACCGGGAAGATCACCAATCAGGAGCTGCTTTACGCGCTTTCCACCATTCTTCCGGACAGCGATAAAGTGCTGCTTGGGATGGATATGGCCTACGGCTACATAGCGCCCACCACACTGGAACTGCTTGAAGAGGAGGAGCGTCCGGTAAAAAATCCCGTTTCTCCCGGCGGCGGGAAGCATTCAGAGGAACAGCCGGACAAAACGCCTTCCGACGAGTCTGACAAGGAAAGCGAATCCACAGAACCTGTCGATTCTGAAAACGGTTCTTCGGAAAACGGCGGCGAATCCGACGGTTCCGCCGATCCGGAAGTTTCGGGAGCCGAGGAAGGCGGCTCGGACGCTCAGGAAAACAGCTCTGGCGATCCAGGTTCGGATGTAACCTCCGGTGATTCCGCCAGTGATTCAGCCGACAGCAGCGAGCCCGCCGTCATCACTGTATCTACCCAAAACGGCGTTGTCCGCTCGCGCGTACTGGCCGGGTACATCGAAAATACTGAATTCAGCGCCACCGAAGATGAAGGCCCTTCCGAAAGCGACCCCACCACGGAAGACATTTCCGATCCGGCAGGCGGTTCTGAGAAACCCATCCCCGGCGAATCCGACGGTGCCAGCCAGGCCGAGGAGCCCGTTTTGGACGACGAAAAAAACAGCACCCCAGACGAATCCGCAGCAGAAAAAAATGATGACCGCGAACCGGAGGCCGGTACGAAAAAATCTCTGCGCAGCGCGCGTGCGCTGGGCGCCGGACAGACCCCGCGCGAACGGATTATTGAAGTGTTGGAAGGGTTGTCCCCCGAGGAATTCGACGCGCTGTGCAAGGTACTCGAACAGTCGAGCGATCCACAGATGCAGCTTTTGATGGGCCTGCGCACCGACCTCGGCGCGCTCAAAAAAGCCATGCAGACGGAAGGGCTCACCGAAGACGAGCTCCAAGCGGCAATGGCCTTTTCGCGGGAGATGCTCCCGCAGGTCAACGCCCTGCGGGAACTGACCAAAGATGCCTTTGCGCCGCTGCTGAAAAACGTTCCGGAAGCCGAACAGGAGGAGTACATCGTCGACCTCATCAACACCCTGCGCCGCCACATCGCAGAAAATGAGGACAATATGATCACCCTCACCCTGCTGCTTGAGAAGCTCGACGACGAGGACCTGCTCGATCTCGTGGAGGACTATGACGATCTGCGCGAAGATTTGCGCGACGCGCGTCCGATCCTCAAAGCCCTGCGGCGCGATCTCAATCAAAAGGATATGAACAAATCTCTGCACGCCTCTCCGGAAACGACCGAAACATTGCTCAAAATGAAAAATGACCTGGAAGAATACCGCAATGTCAGCGAATCGCTGCGGTGGGCGATGCAGGATCAGAACGTCGAAATTTCCCGCAAAATCATTGCAAATCTGGATAATCTCCAGGCCAAGGACGCGGTCGGCAACGCGATTGGCAAGATGGACGACGTCGACGAGCTGTTTGAACGCAAGGAGCTCTTTGTGCAGCTTTCCGAACAATACCGGATTTTCACCGACGCGCCGGACGATCTGGAAACCGAAGTCAAATTCGTCATGAAAACCGATGAGATCAAAGCTCCCGAACCGGTTGTGGAAACGGTCGCGGCTGAGCCGGAAAAGAAAGGCTTTATAACCTGGTGCAAGAGCCTCATCGGTAAATAAACAGCCGTCCTCTTTTCTCCAGATATTTCTCCAAAACCCGGAATGGGCCTCCGCTGCAGCGCGGAGGCCCATTCCGGGTTTTTCGTCTCAATCATATTTCGATCAGTTCATAATCCGCGCTGCCCACTCCCAGCTTTACCGCATGGTCGATGCACATCTTCCAATTGGTAACGGGATGGTTATTACAGAAATGGTCGCCGTGACCCTTCGGCTGTTCGTCGAGGCGGCTGCCCGGCATGACCGGCTGCCGGTTCACCGCGTCGGCGCAGGCCATGTCCAGTGCAACCGGGTCATACGATGCAAACATTCCGACATCCGGGACAATCGGCAGGTCGTTTTCAGAATGGCAGTCACAGTAGGGAGAAACATCCACCACCAGGCTGATATGGAACTGCGGGCGGCCCTTGACAACGGCAAGCGTGTATTCCGCGATTTTGCAGTCGAGGATATCGTTGGCTTCATCCTCTGCGGCGTGGACGGCATCCATTGGGCAGACGCCGATGCAGCGGCCGCAGCCCACGCATCTGTTATGATCGATCAGGGCTTTACGGCTTTCCATTGTGATCGCTTCGTGCGCGCAGTTGCGCTGGCAGGCGCCGCAGCCGACGCAGCGATCCTGCTCCACAAAGGGCTTTCCGGCGCTGTGCATTTCCATTTTGCCCGCGCGGGAACCACAGCCCATCCCAATATTTTTGAGCGTTCCGCCAATTCCGGTGGATTCATGCCCTTTGAAATGGGTCAGCGAGATGAAGATATCCGCATCCATCACTGCACGCCCGATTTTGGCTTCCCTGATATATTCGCCGTCAATCGGCACGAGCACTTCATCCGTCCCCTTGAGCCCATCCGCAATCAGAACATGGCAGCCGGTGGAAAACGGGCTGAAGCCATTCTCATAGGCAGCGTCGAGATGATCGAGCGCGTTTTTGCGCCGCCCGACATAAAGCGTATTGCAGTCGGTCAGGAAAACCCGGCCGCCCTGTTCCTTCACATAATCCGCGACGACTTTCGCATAATTCGCACGCAGATAGGCCAGGTTTCCCGGCTCCCCAAAATGGATTTTAATCGCGGTATATTTGTTTTTAAAGTCGATCTGGCCTGCGCCCGCCGTCACAATCAGGCGGCGCAGCTTTTGCAGCAGATTCTCGTCCTCGGTGGTGCGCAGGTTGGTAAAAAATACTTTTGATGCCATTTTTTTGTCCTCCTAAACAGCAGTTATTATCATTATACAGATGTTTTTCCCCGCACACAATAGCGAATCGCAGAGAAATTTTTCTGTATATTATCACAGGAAAGTCTTGACAAGGAAAAGTCCCTGTGCTATTATGTGCAAAACAAATAAGCGAAACCTTTGATGTGGAGATCAAACCAATGATGCGCGCCCACAGAGAGCAGGCGGATGGTGAGAGTCCTGCGGAAATGCGGCTTGGCAAATGGACCACTGAGGGCAAGGTGAAAGGCGTTTTTGCGCCGAGTATCTGCGACGAAGGCCGGCGTTAATGGCAGAAAATGTGTTGGCATTTTTGTGAAAGTGGGTTCACCGCGTCAGCGGTGGGTCAATTAAGGTGGTACCGCAGATTAGAGTCTGTCCTTATTTTTAAGGACGGACTTTTTTATTTGTCCGGGAAACATCGCTTTCCAGCCAACCGGGAATTTCACCGCCGCATTTGCGGCGGGCAAATGCAAAACCTGTGTTTTGCATCGAAATCCCCTCCCCCGCAAAATGCCGGTGGCGCGGCCGGCGAACGAAAACAAAAAAATTTTGAAACGCGCGGAAAGGATGTATCACCATGGAGAAAGCAACAACTATCGCAGCAAAAAGGACCGTAGCCGCCCAGGAAAAACAGGGGCTCGGCGTATCCGATGTCCTGCTCATCGGTATCCTGCTCGCGGCGGGCGCCGTTCTAAAATTCTTTGTCGGGTCGGTCATCAACTTCGGCATGAAACCGAACTTCATCATCGCAATGTATTGCCTCGTCATCCTGCTCATCCGGCCCCGCGTCCGGGAAGCCGCCATAATCGGCCTGCTTTCGGGCGCAATCTGCCAGTTCTTCCCCGGCCAGCCATACATCAACTTCGCGAGCGAACTGGTCGGCGCGGTTGCGATGTGCCTGCTCATCCGAATTCCAATGCGGGCAGGCAAAGTTTCCTTCGCGCCGGTCGTCTGCACCTTCCTCTCCACCCTGGTCAGCGGTTTTTGCTTCATCGGCATCATGTATCTCGCCTATTATACCGGCGCGGACATCACCCCCACCCCGCTGGCAGCATTCCTCGCCATCATCTTCGGCACCGCGCTCATCAATGCGGTTATTGTCCAGGTGCTGTATCTGCCGCTCAAACTGGCGCTCAAAAAGTAAATGACAGCGCTTCAAAAATCCACGAAAGGGACGAACGGACATGATTACAATAGAAAACCTGAGCTTCCAATATCAAGACGGCAAAGGCTATGCGCTGCGGGATGTGAACCTCACCGTTAAAGAAGGCGACTTCATTGGGATCATCGGCGTAAGCGGCGCAGGCAAATCCACCCTCACCTACGCGATCAACGGGATCATCCCCCACCACTACGCCGGCGACTTCTACGGCAGCGTGCAAGTCGGCGGGATGGACACCGTGGAGGTGCGGCCGGAGAACCTCTCGAAGCTGGCCGGCAGCGTCTTTCAGGATATTGACGGGCAGATGGTCGCGTCAATTGTGGAAGATGAACTTCTCTTCGGACTTGAAAATTTCGGTTTTCCGCGCGAAGAAATCGAAGAGCGCCTTTCCGGCGCACTCGAAACGGTAGGCATCGCTGACCTGCGCCACCGCGCCATCCGATCGCTTTCCGGCGGCCAGAAACAAAAGGTCGCGATCGCTTCGATCGTGGCGCTGCGGCCGAAGATCCTCCTGCTCGACGAGCCGACCGGCGAGCTCGACCCGCAGAGCAGCGTACAGATTTTTGAGATGCTGCGCAGCCTCAACCGTGACTACGGCATGACGGTCATTGTCGTCGAGCAGAAGATTATGCTGCTCTGCGAATACGCCGACCGCCTGCTCGTCATGGACGGCGGCAGGATCGCCTTTGACGGTCAGGTGCGAGCGGTTCTGCAAAATGCCGCCGCGCTCGAAGCGCTTGGCATCAACATCCCGCGCGTCGCAACCCTGGCAAACCGGCTGCGGGAGCGTGGGCTCTGCGACGGCGCGCTGCCGGTCAACCTGGACGAAGCGGAAAAGATGGTACGGGAGGTGGTTTCGCATGCTGCGGTTTGAGGACGTGAGCTTCCAGTACGCGGAAGCGGTCACCGTCAGCCACCTCGATTTCCACATCCGCAAAGGCGATTTCACCGCTCTCATCGGCGCGAACGGCGCAGGCAAGTCCACTATCAGCAAGCTCTGCAACGGGCTTTTAAAACCCACCTCTGGGCGGGTGTTGGTCAGGGGGAGGGACTCCAGAACCGCCAAGACCAGCCAGCTTTCCCGTTTTGTTGGCTTCCTGTTCCAGAACCCGGACCGGCAGATCTGCCAGAACACCATCCGGGAAGAGATCCTCTTTGGGCTCGAATACGCGGTGGACGACCCCGCCGAACGGCAGGAGCGCTGCGAACGGACGCTTTCTCTGTTTGGTTTTGACGGCAGCCGCGACCCGTTCGGCATGAGCCGCGGCGAACGCCAACGCATAGCACTCGCTTCACTGCTGGCCTGCGGGCCGGAAATTCTTATCCTTGACGAGCCCACCACCGGGCTTGACTACCAGGAGTGCATGCAGATCATGGAGATCATTCGGCAGCTCAATGAACAGGGCGCCACCATCCTTATGGTAACTCACGACATGGAGATTGTTCAGGACTTTGCAAAGCGGGTGCTTGTGGTGAGCGGCGGCCGGATGCTGGCCGACGGGCCTATGGAAACGGTCATGACCGACCGCGCGCTGCTCGCAAAGGCCCATCTGCTCCCGCCGCAGATCATGGCGCTGGCGCTGCGGCTTGGGCCGGGTTACGAAGGCGCTTACACAGTTGACGCGATGACGGACCGCATTGTGGAAAGGAGCGGGCGCTGATGGGCGGATTTCTCGACTATGTGCCGGGCGGCAGTCTTCTGCACAGGCTCAATCCCCTGACCAAGCTCTTTCTTTCGCTGCTGCTCTGTATGGCATGTTTTCTTTCCAATCGCCATCTCTTTGTCGTGGGGATTATCCTCCTGAACCTCTGCATGGCGGCCTGTGCCGGTATCTTCAGCCGCGCTTTGCGGATGCTGCGCGCGCTTATAAAGCTCTCCGCCTTCTTCTTTCTTTTGCAGATTTTCTTTGTGCGTGACGGCAATATCCTTCTGAGTCTGCCGTTCGGGCTTTTTATCACCGACAAGGGGTTTTCCTTTTCACTATTGTTTGTCCTGCGGCTCATCGCCGCCACCATGCCGCTCGCCCTGATGCTTTCGATCACCCGGATGAGCGACCTTGCAAACGTACTGGTGGAAAAGGCCGGCGTGCCGTACAAATATGCCTTTGCGCTCACCACCGCGATCCGGTTCATCCCGATTTTTTCGAGCGAGATGTCCGGAATCATGGAGGCGCAGACCGCGCGCGGCGTAGAATTCGACACAAAAAATTTCTTCAAAAAAATTCGTCTGCTGCTGCCGCTCTGCGTACCGTTGCTCATCTCCTCGGTCAAGCGGATCGACGGCGGCGCGATCTCCGCCGAGCTGCGCGGTTTCAATCTGCGCAGACGCGGGCAGGGCTATAAGGTCTACCGGTTCGCCGCCCGCGACTACGCGGTGTTTCTTCTGTCTTTCGCGATTGCCGCGGCGGCTATCCTTCTATGAACGCGAAAAAAGGCCATCCGATAAAAACGGATGGCCTTTTTTCTTATCTTGTGCACAGTTTTTGCAGTGCCGGTTCAAATGGCGCACGCAGCACGCCGCGTTCTGTGACAATCGCCGTGATCAGTTCGTGCGGCGTCACATCGAAAGCGGGATTCCAGACGTCCACATCCCGGGGCGCCATGCGTTCCCGGTACCAGAGATCGGTAATTTCCTCCGGGCGGCGCTGCTCGATCTCGATCGTGCCGCCGTCCGGGCAGTTTAAATCGACCGTTGAAGCCGGCAGACAGACATAAAACGGGATTCCAAAGTGCTTTGCCAGGATCGCCACGCCGAGCGTGCCGATCTTGTTGGCCGCGTCGCCGTTGGCCGCCATCCGGTCACAGCCGACCAGCACCGCGTCGATCCGGCCGCTTTGCATCATCGAAGCGGCCATATTGTCACAGATGAGGGTGGTTTCGATCCCCGCGCTGGTGAGCTCGTAGGCTGTGAGCCGCGCGCCCTGTAAAAGCGGGCGGGTTTCGTCGGCATAGACGTGAAAGCGCATCCCACGCTGGGCGCCGAGATGGATTGGCGCGAGCGCCGTGCCATATTTTGCGGTCGCAAGCTGTCCCGCGTTGCAGTGGGTGAGAATCCCGTCCCCGTCACACAGAAGGGAAAGCCCGTTTTCTCCGATTCCACGGCAAACTGCGGCGTCCTCCTCCTTGATCTGTTTCGCTTCCAGAAGGAGCTGTTCCTTCACCTGCGCGACGGGCAGCGCTTTGCAGGCAAGCGCTGCCCTCTCCATCCGGTCAAGCGCCCAGAAAAGGTTCACCGCCGTCGGCCGCGCCGACGCAAGATATTCCTTCTGCTTTTGAAAGGCGGCGAAGAACGCCGTAAAATCGTCCGCCTCAATCCGAGCGGCGACCACCGCGATTCCGATTGCCGCCGCCACGCCGATCGCTGGCGCGCCGCGCACCCGCAGCCGGTTGATTGCTTCCCAGATGCCGCCCGCGTCGTGCAGATGCAAGAGCACTGTTTCCCCCGGCAGACGGGTCTGATCGAGGATCACAAGCTCCTGCTTGCCTTCATCAAACGCTACGGCCTCATAGGCCATGATATTTTTACACATCCGCCGCGCCTCCCAGCCTGGCGATCACCGCGCTCACCAGTTTCTGGAGGTCTTTTGCTTTGCGCTCGCCCGCGTCGATCACTTCCTGTTCGTCCAGCGGCTGATCGAGCACGCCCGCCGCCATGTTCGAGATGAGTGAAATCGCCAGCACCCGCATCCCGCAGTGAGCGGCCGTGATCACCTCCGGCACGGTCGACATACCAACCGCGTCCGCGCCCAGCGCGCGGAACGCCCGGATTTCCGCGGGCGTTTCGTAGCTCGGACCTTTGCAGGCGATGTAAACGCCCTGTTTTAGGTCGATTCCAGTCTTCTTTGCCGCCTGCAGCGCAAGCTCCTGCAGACGTTTCGTATAGGTGTAGCTCATATCGTTGAAGCGCGGGCCGAAACCTGCTTCATTCGGCCCGACAAGCGGATTTTCACCCAGAAAATTGATGTGGTCGGTGATGAGCATCAGATCCCCGGCTGTAAAATCGAGGTTGATGCCGCCCGCGGCGTTTGTGACAATCAGCGTCTCCACGCCCAAAAGCCGCATCGCCCGCACCGGGAACACCACATCACGCATCGGATAGCCTTCGTAGCAGTGCAGCCGCCCCTGCATGCAGATAACCGGAACGCCCGCAATCCTTCCCGCAATAAACCTGCCTTTGTGGCCCGGCGCGGTCGAAACCGCCATATGCGGGACCTCATGATAAGGCACCGCGATCGGGTCTTCGATCCGGTCGGCAAGTCCGCCAAGCCCGGAGCCAAGGATGATGCCGACTTCCGGCTGGAATGGGATTTTGCTTTTCAGATAATCAGCCGCCTGGCTGTAACGTTCGTCCATTTTTACCGCCTCCACCTATTAAAGCTGCGCCAGGATTGCCGACGTGGACTGCTCCGCGTCACGGACCACCTTTTCATAATCGAGCGTCGTATATTCCCCATCCCGATAGAGCACCCTGCCGTCGACCATTGTGAGCGTCACATCGCTCCCCTGCCCGGCATACACAAGATTGCAGGCCAGATCATGGCGCGGATGCAGATAAGGCCTATCGGTGTCAATTACGATGAGATCGGCTTTGAAGCCCTCCTTCACAAGCCCGCAGTCCTCCCTGCCCTGGGAGCACGCGCCGCCGCGGGTGGCGGCATAGAGAGCCTGCGCGGGCGTGACGACGGTTGGATCGCCGGTCACGCCTTTATAGAGAATTCCAAAGAGTTTAACCTCCTCGAGCATGTTGAGGCTGTTGTTGCTGGCTGCCCCGTCGGTTCCGATGCCGACATTGATCCCTTTTTCAAGCAGCCGCGGCACCGGACAGAAGCCGCTCGCGAGCTTGAGGTTGCTGACCGGACAGTTTGCGACAGTCACACCCTTTTCTTTCAGAATATCAAAATCTTCCCCTTCGATCCAGACGCAGTGGGCCGCCGTGGCGGGAACGTCGAACAGTCCCAAGTCGTAAAAATACCGCGCCGGGGTCTTACCGTGCCGCTCTTTGCAGGCCTCCTGTTCCGCCTTCGTTTCTGAAAGATGTACATGCATCCGAGCGCCCAGGCCTTTTACCGCTTCAGCCATCTGGCCGACCACCTTTGGAGTGGAGGTGTATTCCGCATGGATACTCATATCGATTTTGATCCTGCCCTCCCCCGCGCCGTGATATTCCGCGTAAATCTCGCGCGCCTCCCGGTATTCGGGCAGATCCCAAAGATCGGTTTGATCAGAGCAGGTGGGGGCGATACTCAGGTTGATTTTGAGCCCGGCTTTCAAGAACGCTTCGCAGATCGCCTGTCCGCCGAAATACATATCGGTGGCCGAGGTCACGCCGAACCGCAGCATTTCCGCCGCCGCGAGCAGCGCCCCATGGTGGATCGCCTCGTCGGTGAGCTTTGATTCAAACGGGAACACCCGGGTGTTCAGCCAGTCGGCAAGCGCCAGGTTTTCGGCGTAACCGCGCAGCAGTGTCATCGGGGAGTGGCTGTGCGCATTGACAAAGCCCGGCATCAGCAGTTTATGGTTCCCATCATAGCATTCTCCAAAATTCTCCTGAGGACGCTTTGTTCCGATGTAGGCGATCCTTCCATCCCGGATTCCGACATACCTGTCCCTCTGATAACACATATTTTCATCAAGCAGATCGATCTTACAAAACAACATCGATGCCGAACCTCCTTTTTTCTCACAGCAATAGCATAGCAGCAGGCACGAAACGCCTGCAAAAAAGCGGGACGCAAACTACACCCGCCGTTTGCCATGCGCATATTATAGCATGGAATGGAAAAAAAAGCACGCGGACATGTCCGCGTGCTTTTGCTTATTCCGCCAGGGCCGCCTGACACTTTTCAAGCAGGTCGGTCGCCTGCCTTTCCTCTGTGATGTAACTGCATTCGCCGTTCAGAATCATATAAAGGTCTCCGCTGCCGGTCGGCACAAGTTCCAGCAGATCTGAACCTCGCGACTGGTCGGCATAGGCGATTGTGATGGTCACCGCGGGGTCAAGCGTCGGGTCAATTTCTGCCTTCGGCAGTTTCGGCGGCAGCATGAGCACCTGCCGCACCAGTTCTCCAACCTTTTCCGGGGCGGCCGTTTTTCCGTTGATCGAAACAGCGCCGTGCCCGTTGAGCACCGTATAGGTCTCTCCGCTCTGAATCTGCATCTGCCGGACCGCCGCGGTTTCAGTCGGCGGGAAGATGCTCTTTCGGGCCAGTTCGACCGTCATCGTGAGCCATGGGATGCTCGACTCGGAAACCGTGTAAACCACCGCACCGCCTTCCACCATGGCATAGCAGGCGCCGTCCGCCGTTTTTGAAGCGATCAGCCGGGTCGTCTTTCCATCGGAGGTTTTCAGCTCCAGCGCGGCCTGCGGTTCGATGAGGCCAAACCCGGAAAGCCGCCCTTCATCCGGACGGATCGCCGCCACTGCCTGCCCCGCAAGGCCAAATACGCCCTTTGCCCAGGAGTCCACATTTGCGGCTGGAAGGACTTCCTCCGCTGGAGAGGTCATCAGCCAGGTGGCTTCCGGTTTTTCCTCCGCTTCCTCGCCGCTGCCGGAGGTATCCGACGGTGCGGAGATGAGCGGCGCGGGCTGGTAGGTAAATGAAAGCGGCGATTCTCTGTTTGCCGGGTTGGTCAGCGTGACCGATTCAATCTGTATATCCTGTGTCAGCGTCGGGACAATCACTGTCGAGACAAGATCGGCCGCGCCGGTTTCAAAGGCGGACAGGCTGTCCGGCTCCATGAGGTAAAGTTTACCGTCAACCTCAGCATATTTGCCGAGGCCAGCGGGCGCGTCGCCGCCGACTTTAAGCACCACCGTTTTATCGGCCAGTACAATCTTCGCCTCTGCCGCGGCCGGGTCGAGCCCAAAATCCGCCAGATTCCCTGTTTCAGCGGAGATTTCCTGTTTTGCGGTAATCGCGGCGCACTGGCCGAGAAGCGTGTCGATCGGGGCCTGCGCAAGCGTGATCCCATCGAGCCCCTCGACCTGCATCGTGTCTCCGCTGCGAGTGATGGCCAGCTGGCCTTTGGCATTGCGCAGTGTAACCGACTGAATATCCGCAGGCTGCGCCGCAAGCAACGTGACCTGCGGGTTGCTGGAAGCTGCCTCAGCTTCCTCATCGCCGTGCTGGAGCGCAAAGAAGAGCGCGCCGCCCAGACCGGCCAGAACAACCAGGCATATCACCAAAATTGTAACCTGTTTTTTCATTTGCGTCACCAGCTTTCCTTATCTGCGTCTTCTGCGCAGCCAGATAGAGATGCCGACAATCAATACGGCCAGTGGCAGCACGATCATCAGAAGCGCAGCGTAGATGAGGATCTCAGCCTGAGTGATCACAATGTTTCCGCCGCCCAGCACCTTCGGCGCGATCGAAATGACATTTTCGCGTTCGGTAAGGGTGTTCACAGCCGAAAGCAGATAATCCGCGTTTGAAAGCGATCCGCTTTGGAGCAGGGAATTTGTCAACACCAGTTCGGTGCCGAAAACCAGCAGATTGGATTTGGCGGCGTCCTTGGTGTAGGTGGACATCACCGCAACCGGAATCGGCTGCCCGCTGGTTGTGATCTCATCCATCGACTGCGCATCGACCGGGGCAATACCCGCTGACTGCGCATAGGAAAGCAGCGTCTTTGTCTTGTAGCCCATCGACTCGGAGAAAAGAAGCTCCATCGGACGGGAGAATGGCACGGTCATCGGGATCTTGGTATTCGACATCATCCCGGTGAGGGTGGTATCGGTGAAGTCCGCGATTCCAAAAAACGGGTTCTGGCTGATGACACGGTTGGGGTTTGTCTCAATGACCGAGCCGTCCCCAACCTTGATTCCCCATTTGGCAAGCCAGGCTTCCAGGTTCGGAAGCGACCCCTGACGGGTGGAGGCAAAATAGAGGAAATTCTTCCCGTACGCGCCGCCGTTTTCCATGAACGCGTCAAGCTTTTTGGCTTCCTCCTCCATGATGTCGCGGGAAGGCGCGACCATCATCAGGATCGCCGCGTCGGACGGCAGCTCGTCGGTCAGAAGCGACGCTGAGGAAACGTCGTAGCCGTTCTTCGCCAGCAGTTCCTGGAACGCGCCGCTGTCCGACTCCTCATGTCCGGAAAGGATCACTGCTTTGACCTTTTCGTCGCTCGCCACATTCATGATTGCGCTGGTCATCGCCTGTTCGGCGTTCGAGGAAGTGATACTGCCTCCGTACCAGTTCTGTTCGACATTGAAAATGTCGTTGGCGGTGAGCTTCTGGATGTTGTCTCCGCACTGCACGAGGATATCGTTCACCTGCAGCCCCAGATCCGGATACTGCGCCGCATAGGTCGGATTGGCAAGGATATCAACATATTTAATATGGATATTCTTGGAATACTGCGCGTACTGCTTGAGCACCGCCAAAGCCTGCACATAGTATTCACCGCTGTTTCCAAAATTGCTTTCAGAGTTCATCACGGTCACGTCGATGGTTTTATCCAGGCCGCCCAGATAATCGACCGATTCCTGAGAAAGCTGGAAAACCTTGCTGGAGGTCAAATCGAGTTTTACCGGGTATTTTTCGGTCGCAACAATCGCAACCACATTGATCAGGATCAGGCATGCCACAACAATCAGCGTAATTGCGGAGGAAAGGATCCCCGTCTTCTTTTGAATCGTCAAAGGTTTCTTACTCATTTTTCATTCCCTCCCATCAGCTCCAGCGGCGTTTTTCCAAAACGCGCACTGTCAGGAAACAGAACAACACCGCGATCGAAAGGAAGAACAGGATATCCGCGATATTGAGAATACCGGATGTGAAGTCCTTATAGTGGACATAGAAGGACAGGGAATCGAAAATCTTCTGCGCGGCGGGGTTCCCTGTCATCTGGCCGATCGAATCGATCATCATAAAGAGCATGCCGGTTCCCATGCCGCCGACCGCCGCGATGATCTGGCTTTCGGTCAGGGAAGAGATGAACATCCCGAGCGCGCACAGCGCCATGCCGAGCAGCAGCATACCGATGAAATGCCCGAAAAATACCGGGTAATCGACCGGGCCCTTGGTCCCCACGATGACAAGGTAGATGAGCGTCACCGCCTGCGCGGCCAGGAACATGGTCACCGAGGCCAGGTATTTTCCCAGCACGATAGAAGTCAGACTCACTGGCGCGGTGAGCAGCGCCTGATCGGTCTTATAGCGTTTTTCCTCGCTGAACATGCGCATGGTGAGCAGCGGGGTGATAAAGATCACAAAGGTGAACAACGCCGAAAACATGTAGCTGAAATCGGCCGACGCGCCGTATAGGTGGTAGCCAAAGAAATAATAGCCGGCGATTGCATAGAAGATCGCCAGAAAAACAAAACCGATCGGTGTGATCAGATAAGAACGCAGCTCGCGCTTATAAATCGCAGTCATTTTGTTTTTGCTCCTTCCTGAGTCTCATCGGTTTCGGCGGCAGGGGATTCCTGCGCTTTTGCCGCTTGCGGCGCATCCTGTGCCTTCGCCGCTTCCGGCTCCGCCGGGACATAGCCTTCCTTGGTCAACTTCAGGAAAGCGTCCTCAAGGGTGACATGCTTGTAGCTCAGTTCCATCAGCGGGATTTTGTGTTCCGCCATCAGGAAGAACACTTCCTTGCGGACATCTTCCCCGCCCGCGTCTACAAAGTAGTGATGTACGCCCGGCTCGGTCACTTCCCCCGCCTCCACCGCTGAAACCTGCGGGATGGATTTGAGAAGCTTCTTGATTTCACCCGGTTCGCCCGGCGCCTGAAGGATCAGCCGGTGATCCTTCGCCTGTGCCGCAGTGAGGTTGTCCGGCGTATCGTCAGCCACGATTTTACCCTTGTTTATGATAATGATGCGTCCGCAGACCGCCTGGATTTCCGGCAGGATGTGCGAAGAAAGAATGACGGTGCGGGTTTTCGCAAGTTTTGTGATCAGGTTTCGGATCTCGATGATCTGTTTCGGGTCGAGCCCGACGGTGGGCTCGTCCAAGATCAGAATGGGCGGATTGCCAATGAGCGCGCAGCCAAGACCCACACGCTGGCGGTAACCTTTGGAAAGATTTTTGACAAGGCGGTCCTTCACATCCGAGATCTTCACAAGGTCGCAGATTTCATTCAAATGCCGGTCACGGTCAAGTTTGACCCGTTTGAGCTCATAGGCAAAACGCAGGCTTTCCCAGACGGTCATATCCTGATAAAGCGGTGGGATTTCCGGCAGGTAGCCGATCCTTTCCTTCACCTTGACGGGGTTTTGCATCACGTCGTACCCATCCACCGTGACAGTACCGTCGGTGGCGGAAAGATAGCCGGTGATGATGTTCATCGTGGTGGATTTGCCGGCGCCGTTGGTGCCGAGAAATCCAACGATCTCCCCTTGGTTCACCTTGAAGCTGATATTGTCTACTGCTGTTTTGTTTCCATAACATTTCGTGATACCGGAAACCTCAAGCATGTTTTTTCCTCCTTCTTGATTGGCATAGATTTCGCATGCAGGAAACGCCTTTTCAATTTCGCATGATTCCTATACGATTTTATAACAGCAGATCGTCTAATTCTTAAAGAGACCGTGAACATTTTGCAATATATTTTTGATGGCTGCCATAAAACCCATAAAAACGGACACTTTTTATATTCTAGCTGATTTTTGACAAAATTACAAACATTTCTTTCATTTGCGGCACAGAAAAATCCGTGGTATGATATTCTAAAACATTCCGGCAAAGGAGCGTTCTTCATGATCGCCATCATTTCCCCCGCCAAAAATATGCGCGCATCCGCCCTTCCCGGACTCGTTCCGGACCGGCCTGGCCGCCTTGCCCAGACAAAACGGCTGGCCGGGATTTTAAAGGAGCTTTCCCCCTGGCAGCTTGAAAGCCTGATGAAAATAAATCCGGAGCTGGCGCTCGGGGCCTTTGACGCCTTCCAAGCGTTCGATCCCGCCAAACCCGGTTTTCCGGCGCTGCTCTCCTATGACGGACTGCAGTATAAAAATTTGCAGGCGGAAGATTTTTCACCTGCAGATTTCTCCTTCGCGGACGAACACCTGCGGATCGTCAGCGCCTTTTATGGGCTGCTGCGCCCTTCCGACGGCATCCAGCCTTACCGCCTCGAATTGCAGTGCAGGTTAAAGGTCGATGGAAAAAACCTCTATGCTTTCTGGGGCGATGCGCTTTACCGGGAGCTGTTCGCCGCGGGAAACCCGGTCGTCAATCTCGCCTCGGCGGAATATGCGAAGGTGATCCGCTCCCATCTCACCCCCGCGGACCCGTTCATCACTGTAAACTTCCTGGTTCGTAAGCGTCAAAAGTTAACCTGCCTGCCGACCTTTGCAAAGATGGCCCGCGGACGCATGGCGCGGATGATCGTGAAGGAACGGCTGACGAAACCGCAGCAGCTCCGCAGCTTTCACTGGGACGGGTTTTCCTTCGCGGAAAACCTCTCGGACGATTTTACATACACCTTTGTGCGTGAAGCATAAAAGCAGTCCGCGAATTCGCGGACTGCTTTTTTCTGCCATTTCCTTATTACTGGATGGGCTCATAGTCGATTTCGGAAACGGTATCAGTCACTTCCAGCTTCATAATGACCGGCCGCAGCCCGTCGTTGCAGCTGCAGATGGCCACGCCTGGCTTGCGGATCCAATCCCCATAATAGAAAAGGCCGTCCCCCGCGCCGTGTGCCAGCGCGAACACATACTGGTAGACCGCCTTCCACGCCTCGTCGCAGAAGCCCTCCGGCTTCGCATAGTCCGCGTAAAAGACCTGTCCCGCTTTCATCATCGGGCAGGCGCCAAGGCCTTCGGCGCCGTATTCCTGCGCGAGCTCCTTGTCGAGCGTGGTCTTTAAGATTGTGATCTTTACTTTTTTCATTTCTTTGGCCCTCCCTCCGCTCTTATGAAAGGCGCGTCCGGAAATCCTCATAGCCGAATTTCTTCTGGAGTTCCAGCCGTCCGTCCGTCCGCCGCACCGCAATGGCCGGCAGGCGCATGCCGTTAAAGGTGTTGTTCTTGACCATCGAATAGATCGCCATGTCCCCGAACACAAGCCGGTCGCCCACCGCGAGCGGCCGGTCGAACGAATAGTCCCCGATCACGTCGCCCGCAAGGCAGGTCGGCCCGCCCAGCCGGCAGGTGTACGGTTTCTCCCCGGCCTCGCCCGCGCCGAACAGCGGCGGGCGGTAGGGCATCTCGATCACATCCGGCATGTGGCAGGCCGCCGAAGCGTCCAGGATTGCGATGTCAATCCCATTGTGGAGGACGTCCTGCACCTCGGTGACGAGGAATCCCGCGTTCAGCGCGACCGCCTCGCCCGGTTCGAGGTAGACCGTGAGGCCGTATTTTTCCCGCATGCGTTCGATGCAGGCGCAGAGCCGGTCAAGGCCGTAGCCCGGCCGGGTGATGTGGTGCCCGCCACCAAAGTTGATCCACTGCATGCCCGGCAGAAATTCCCCGAACTGCCGTTCGACCGCGTCGAGCGTCGCTTCGAGTGCGTCGGAATCCTGCTCGCAGAGGGTGTGGAAGTGAAGCCCCGAAATCCCATCGAGCAGGTCGGGGCAAAAGTTTTCCCGCGTCACGCCGAGCCGCGAACCGGGCGAACAGGGGTCGTAGATCGCGTGGTCCTGGGTGGAGCATTCCGGATTCACCCGGATGCCGCATTTTCGCCCGGCCGCGAGCGCCTTTTGCCGGAAGCGTCCCCACTGGGAGAAGGAATTGAACACCACATGGTCGCAGAGCGAGAGAATCTCATCAAATTCCGCTTCCTTGTAGGCGGGCGAAAAGATGTGGGTCTCCCCGCCCATCTCGTCGTGGCCAAGCTTCGCCTCATAAAGGCCGCTTGCCGCAGTGCCCGCGAGATACCGCCCGACGAGCGGGTAGAGCGCGAACATCGAGAAGGCCTTCTGCGCAAGCAGGATCCTGCATCCGGTGCGGTCGGAAACCGACTTTAGGATCTCCAGATTTTTTAAAATCAGCGCCTCGTCCACCACATAACACGGGGTGGGAAGCGCGCCGAAATCCTGCCGCGCCATCAGTCTACCAGATCCGGTGAGAAGCTCTCCTGCCACGGCAGGCCCCACCGATTGAGCGCGTCCATGAACGGGTCGGGATCGAACTGTTCAATGTTGAAGACGCCCGGGCCTTTCCATGCGCCGCTCATCAGCATCGCGGCGCCGATCATCGCGGGCACGCCGGTCGTGTAGGAAATTGCCTGCGAACCAACTTCGCGGTAGCATTCCTGATGGTCGCATACATTATATAAATAGTAGGTCTTGTCCTTGCCGTCCTTTTTGCCGCGGAAGATGCAGCCGATGTTCGTCTTGCCGACCGTGCGCGGGCCAAGCGAAGCCGGGTCGGGCAGCACCGCTTTGAGGAACTGGAGCGGCACAATCTGCTTGCCCTCGAATTCGATCGGCTCAATCGAGGTCATCCCGACGTTTTCGAGACATTTGAGATGGGTCAGGTAGCTCTGTCCAAAGGTCATGAAGAAACGGATGCGTTTAATGCCCTTGATGTTCAGTGCGAGGGATTCGAGTTCCTCATGGTGCAGCAGGTACATGTCCTTGGGGCCAATCTCCGGGAAATCGTAGACCCGTTTGATCTGCATCGGTTCGGTTTCGACCCAGCGGCCGTCCTCCCAGTAGCTGCCGTTGGCAGAGACCTCGCGGATGTTGATTTCGGGGTTGAAGTTGGTGGCGAACGGATAGCCGTGGTCCCCCCCGTTGCAGTCCAGGATATCGATGTAGTTGATCTCGTCGAAGTGATGCTTCATCGCGTAGGCGGAGAACACGCCGGTCACGCCGGGATCGAAGCCGCTGCCGAGCAGCGCGGTGATTCCGGCCTCCTTGAACTTTTCCTGATAAGCCCACTGCCATTTGTATTCAAATTTCGCGGTGTCGAGCGGCTCGTAGTTGGCGGTGTCCATGTAGTTCACCTTGCAGGCAAGGCAGGCGTCCATGATCGTCAGGTCCTGATACGGCAGGGCGAGGTTCATAACGATATCCGGCTTCTCACGTTCGATGAGCGCGACAAGTTCGTCCACCTTGTCCGCGTCGACCTGCGCGGTGGTGATCTTCGTTTTGGTGGCGCCTTCGAGTTTTTCCTTGAGCGCGTCGCACTTCGACTTGGTGCGCGACGCGATGCAGATTTCGGTGAACACTTCCGAATTCTGGCAACATTTATGGATGGCGACGCCCGCGACGCCGCCGCAGCCGATAATCAATGCTTTTCCCATTTGTAATTCCTCCTGTATTTTAATTGTTGTGCGGTATAGCAGCCCTTCTTTCTTTTTCACTTGCAAAAAGAAAGAAGCAAAGTAAAATGCGCTGGAAAGTGCGCTGCGGCGCAAGCCTTGGGGCTCTGCCCCAAACCCCGCGAACTTTTGAAAAAGTTCGATCAAAACTTTTTCACAAAACAGCGAAGCAGAACCGGCGTTTTTTGCGGCGCTTTCTTTCAGGAAAGCGCCAACAGCAGCTCCCGCAGGACTTTACATGCGGTCGCGGTCGAGATGCCGCTCGGGTCGTAAGGCGGCGACAGTTCGTTTATGTCGCAGGCGACAATATTGAGGCCGCTCACCTGCCGGATCGCGTCCAAGAGCTGCAAAAAGCTCACGCCGCCCGCCTCCGGCGTCCCGGTGCCCGGGAACGCCGACGGGTCGAGCACATCGAGGTCGAGGGTGAAGTAGACCGGCCGCCCCGCCAGCATCCGCACGACCTGATCGAGCCCGTCGAAGGTAAACTTCTGGGTGGAGACATGTTCTTTGCCCCATAAAAATTCGCTATGGTCGCCCGAACGGATGCCAAACTGAAAAATCCTGCCGTCGCCCACAAGCTCCCATGTCCGGCGCAGCACCGTCGCATGCGATAGCTTCGCGCCGAGGTAGTCGTCCCGCAGGTCGGCGTGCGCGTCGAAATGGACGACGTGCAGGTCCGGATAACGCTTCACGGCGGCCCGCGCCGCGCCGAGCGTCACAAGGTGCTCTCCGCCGATCATCACCGGGCACTTCCCGTCCGAAAGGATGCTGTCCGCAAACCGTTCGATATCGCCGAGCGCGAGATGCGTGTCCCCGAAGCAGAGCTCCAGGTCCCCCGCGTCAAAGATGGCGGCATCGGCCAGATCCCTGTCCTGATAGGGGCTGTAGGTCTCAAGCCCGTAGCTTTCCGCGCGCATCGTGCGGCTCGCAAAGCGGGCGCCCGGCCGGTAGGAGGTCGTCGAATCGAACGGCGCGCCGAAAATCACGAGCTTTGCATCCACATATTCACTGTCGCAGCCGAGAAAGGTTTCGACATTTTTACTCAACATCCCGCAGCATCTCCTCCACATAGTTTGGCAGCGCGAACGACCCAACGTGCAGCTGCGTGTTATAATAACGGGTTTTCAGCCCGAGCGCATTCCATTTGACCGGGTTGAAGTCCCGGGTCGGGTGGTATTTCTTGGAAGCGAATCCGAAAAGCCAGTGCCCGGACGGATAGGTCGGAATATGCGCCTGATAGACCCGGCTGATCGGGAACGACTCGACGATCCGCTTGTGGGCGCGCTGCATCGCGATCGCGTCCTCGTCATAGAACGGGCTTTCGTGCTGGTTGACCATGATGCCGTCCTCTTTGAGAGCCTTATAGCAATTTCCGTAAAATTCCTTTGTGAAAAGGCCCTCTCCCGGTCCGAACGGATCGGTCGAATCGACAATGATAACGTCGTATTCGTTCTCACAGCGGCGGATGAATTTGAGCCCGTCCTGATAGTAAATGTTGACCCGTTCATCCGAAAGGCGGCAAGCGGTCTGCGGCAAATGCTGCTTGCAGACCTCCACTACCAGCTCGTCGATCTCTACAAGGTCGATCTGCTCGACGGTCGAATAGCGCGTGAGCTCACGCACCACCCCGCCGTCTCCCGCACCGATGACAAGAATCCGTTTTGCGTTCGGATGCACAGCCATCGGCACATGGGTAATCATCTCGTGATAGATGAACTCATCCTTTTCGGTGAGCATCATATAGCCGTCGAGCGTCAAAAAGCGCCCGAACTCCTTCGAATCGAACACATCGATCCGTTGGAATTCGCTCTGCCCGCAATAGAGCTGCCGGTCAACCTTAATCGAAAACTGCGCGTTCGGGGTATGCCGTTCAGTAAACCATAGCTGCAATTTACTGCACCTCCTTTGTCACATTGAGATACGCGATATCCATGTCCTCCGGGCCGGTCAGCGAACAGCCCTTCTCCTTGGCATACGCGATATAATCAAGTATTTCCCCGGTAATCCGCTCGCCAGGCGCCAGGATCGGGATGCCCGGCGGATAGCACATGACAAATTCCGAACAGATACGCCCAGCGCTTTTTCCAATCGGAAGCGGTTCTTTCTCGGCGTAAAACGCCTTCTGCGGCGGGATCGCCACCTGGGGATTGATATACTCATGCCGCAGCATGCCCGTCTTATCCCGTTTGTAGCGGCGGCGGATTTCGGAGAGCGCGCTCACCAGCCGTTCAAGGTCGCGCTGACGGTCCCCAACTGAAAGATACGCGAGGATATTGCCGATGTCACCGAACTCAACCTGAATGTCATATTCATCCCGCAGGATGTCGTAGACCTCGATCCCGGCGAGCCCCACCTCAAAGGTGTTGACCGAAAGCTTGGTCACGTCAAAATCGCAGACCGTGTCGCCGTTGCAGAGCTCCCGCGAATAGGCGTAGTAATCGCCGATCTGGTTGATCTCCTCCCTGGCGTACTGCGCCATGCCGATCACCCGTTCGAAGATCTCCTTCCCATTTACCGCAAGGTTCTTGCGGGAGATGTCGAGACTCGAAAGCAGCAGATAAGAGCCGCTGGTCGTCTGGGTGAGATTGATGACCTGCCGCACATAGCCGTCGTTCACCGCCGGGCCGCAGAGCAGAAACGAGCTCTGGGTGAGCGAGCCGCCGGACTTGTGCATACTGACCGACGCCATGTCCGCGCCGGCCGCCATCGCGGCGACGGGAAGGCCCTCGCCAAAATAGAAGTGGGTGCCGTGCGCCTCGTCCGCAAGCACGAGCATCCCATGCGCATGGGCGATCCGTACAATCTCCGTCAGATTTGAACAAATGCCGTAATAGGTGGGGTTGTTGACCAACACCGCCTTGGCGTCCGGATTCTCGCGGATCGCCTGCTCGACATCCGAAAGCCGCATGCCGAGCGCGATGCCGAGCCGCTGGTTCATCTGGGGATTCACATAGACCGGCGTCGCACCGCCAAGAATAAGAGCATTTATCACACTGCGGTGGACGTTGCGCGGCAGGATGATCTTGTCGCCCTTCTTGCAGGCCGAAAGCACCATGCTCTGCACCGCCGAAGTCGTGCCGCCCACCATAAAAAAAGCATGCGCTGCGCCGAATGCGTCGGCGGCGAGTTCCTCCGCCTCCCGGATAACCGACACCGGATGGCAGAGGTTGTCGAGCGGCTTCATCGAATTCACATCCACCGTCATACACTTTTCCCCAAGAAAATCGGTCAGTTCACGGCTGCCCTTGCCGCGCTTGTGGCCCGGTACATCGAACGGAACCACACGCATTCGTTTAAAGCGTTCGAGCGCCTCATAAATCGGCGCGCGATCCTGATTAAGCTTTTCCATCTCGCTCTCCTTTCCAGCCCGCGGCCGTCAAAAGGGCTCGCGGTAAATCCGCTCCGGCGCTCAGCGCCGGGCAGCGCGTCACAAAATTTGCGCGCAGCGCTCCTTGCCCCAGATCCGCCCGCACTGCGGGCGGGCCATCGAAGATGGCTCCCTCGAAGATGGCTCCCTGCGGAGGATCCAAAGGGGGCGTGCCGCCCCCTTTGAACGCGCGTCGCCGCAAAGCGGCGCTCCGGCGCTCAGCGCCGGGCAGCGCGTCAGTAGACGTTGCTGCCCGAGAAGATTTCGATCATCTCCTGGCGCAGGCTGTTTGTGATCTGCAGGCGGGTGCGCGGCGGAAGCTCGTACACATCGGTGTTGAAGAGGTAGTTCTGCAAATCCACCTCTTTGATCAGCATTTTGGTGTGAAAAATATTCGACTGGTAGACGTTGATATCGATCGCGTCGTATTTTTGCAAGGTACGGTCGTCGATGTAGTCCTGGATCGAGGTGATCTTATGGTCGATAAAGAGCTTTTTGCCCTGTAAGTCGCGGGTGAAGCCCCGAATGCGGTAATCCATTGTGATGATGTCGCTGTCAAACGAACCGATCAGGTAATCGAGGGTCGAAAGCGGTGTGATCTCCCCACAGGTTGCCACGTCGATGTCCACCCGAAAGGTGGCAAGGCAGGTGTCCGGGTGATATTCCGGATAGGTATGTACTGTGACATGGCTTTTATCGAGATGCGCGACCACCGTTTCACCACCCACCGGATGCATACTTTCCTCTGCAATAAGGAAGGTCACGCTCGCGCCCTGCGGGTCATAATCCTGCTTTGAGACATTGAGCACATGCGCTCCGATCATTTCTGTAACATTATAGAGGATTTTCGTCAGCCTTTCGGAATTGTACTGCTCATCGATATAGGCGATGTAATCCCGCTGCTCGCGTTCGCTTTTCGCATAGCAGACATCATAAATATTGAAGCTCAGCGATTTTGTCAGATTATTAAAACCATACAGTTTCAGCTTATTTTCCATGCGCGGTCAACCCCTTCTGATCCTTATCCTTTCATATTCCAAAAAACACAACAAAAAAACGCAACCGGAACCGGCGGCAAACCGCCGCGCATCCACTTGCGTTTCATTCTACATCTGTCCCCGCGGCTGCGTTTTGATTCCGCGGAGCTTTCCATATGGAGATTGTAGAGGTCGAGTTCAGAGTCTATATAGCAAGAAATTTACTTTTACTACTCTTATTGATCGTTTCACAAGTGTGATGTGCATGCGGCACACGGTTTTAAGTAACCAACTTATAAAATCGGGCGAAACCGCCCCGTCAATAAGGCAACGAAAGTTGCCGATTCGGCATTTGACCCGGCTGTCCGTATGGCCTTGATTTCCCATTTGGCTGGGAAATGGTCAAAAAAAGATCTTTGCTATCTGGCAGGCTCTGCTCAGCCTTGTATTTTACAGATTGATATAGATTATAGCGGATAAATCGAGAAAATGCAAGCAAAATTTTTGTAAATCCCGGAAAATAAGCGAATTTCGCTTCTGCTGTCTGTATTTGCAGATTTCTGAAAAAAGCGAAGCGGTAAAACCGCTTCGCTTTTTACAGGAGGGATCGGAAAAATCACAGGGCTGTAACGGTTCCCACGATGGTGACGGTCACAACGCCCGGCACGCCGCCGACAGCCGCCGGCACCGTGATCTGTGTTCCGGTCGTATTCGGCAGGGTAATCGTGTTGGTGGTCGGATCAACTGTGTATTCGGTAGACGGATAGACCGTGGTCGTACCGCCGCTGGTGACCGATACCGATGTGATGGCAAATCCGGCCGGCAGCGTATCCGTCAGTACAACGCCGGTGGCCGCCTGGTTCCCGGTATTGGTCAGCGTGAAGGTATAGGTCAGCGTTTCGCCGGACGATACAACCTGCTTATCAGCCGATTTGATGATTGAGACATCCGCATACGCCTCGCGCAGCAGCGTGGCGCTGACTGGTCCAGCCGTAACCTGCTGGCCGCTGGCGGAACCACCGTTCGCAGAGACGGTCGCAGTATTGGTGATCTGTCCGTAGTCGGCCGCCAAATCATCCCGTACGGCGGCAATGTACAAAATCAGCGCGGTGTCCCCCGCCTCAAGCGGAACCGGCAGGGTGAAAGTCAAGCGGCCCGCGCCGATGGTCGGGGTAAGCGGCGTGAGGGCCCCGTTCACGTACAGACGCGCCGAGGAAAGCAGATATACCAGCGGATCGGGCGCAACGGTCCCGCCAAGGTTGTCGATTACAGTGACGTTGAAAAGATCCCCCCGGCCATTGTTTTTCAGGCGGATGACATAGGTGATATTTTCACCTGGGCGATAGGTATTGCTGAGGACACTTTTGTCCGCAAGCAGGCTGTATTCATCCAGCAGGGTTGTGGTGGTTGTATTCGAATTTGCGACTTCGGGCGAAACCGCGCCATCATAGCTGTACGAAATACGGGCCTGGTTTTGCAAAGATGTAGGCATGTGAACACTCCTTTATTACGAATTGAGCAGCTGCAAAAATACCCAATAACAATATATGCGCAGGAAATCCGCCTGTTACAAAGGGCCGCAGCTTACCGGTGCTGATTTTCTGTCACATCCCAGTCTCACATTTCCAAATTTGATGAAATCTTGAGATTTCCACCGGCCCAAACATGCTATAATGATTGTAAATATGGTGTATTTCTTCTTTTTTTTGGAGAATTCGCCAATATTCGCGGTAAAGTGTCCGCGCCGGAGGCCACCGCAGCAATCAATCTGAAAACGATCACTGGAGGAAATTCACCATGAACAAGAAAAACCATTTTTCTCAGGCTGTCAAAGACCTCCTGGAAGGAAAAAACGAGGAGCCTATCATCGGCAATGCCCAGCCAGAAAAAGCCGCGATCGAAAAAAAAGCAGAGCCGCACCCAACCGTTCCCCCTGTCGTTCCACAGGAGCCAGCGGTTCCTGCCAAAAGGCCAGTTTCTGCGGCCCCCTTGTCCGCCGGACCGACCATCATCGCGCAGGGGACAACGATCATCGGCGATATCAAGGCTTCCGGCGATGTCGAGATGCTTGGCAGTCTGCGGGGAAACCTTGAAGGCAGCGGCGTGCTCAAACTATGCGGAAAAATTGCCGGCAATATCAAGGGCAAGCAGATTGAACTGTGCAATTCCGCTCTGCAGGGGGATATTACCGCAACCGCCGACGTGATCATTGACAGCGGATCGGTTGTCGTGGGCAACATCACCGCAAACAGCGTTGTGCTGGGCGGGCGGGTCAAAGGCAACCTCATTGCAAACACCACCGTCGCGTTCAGCGAAAATGCGCTGCTGATCGGAAATGTGCAGGCATCCCAGCTCTCGGTCAGCAATGGCGCCAAACTGGAAGGCGAAATCAATATCAGGCGTGAAAAAGAAGATGAACGCGCATTTGACCAGGATCTCATCATCTGAAACGAAAAACCATAGATAGAAAACCCCGGCGGGCCATATGGCCCGCCGGGGTTTTCTATCTACTGCAGCGCAGAGGAGGCAGCGCTTTACAGCAAAAGCAGATGGTCCAATTTCATCTTGGTGAGCTCTTCGGTGAGGAACGCTTTCATTTCGCTTCCTGTATCGCAGCACATCGCCCGGTGCAGCATCCGCTGCGCGGTGCTGCTGTCGATGGCGGAAAGCATTTTTTTCACCTTTGGCACCGCCACCGGGCTCACGCTCACTTCGTCGATCCCCATTCCGAGCAGCAGCGGCGTCAGCAGCAGATTGCCGCCCATTTCGCCGCACATACCGACCGGTTTCCCTTCCCGCGCCCCGCTCTGAATCGTATGGTAGATCAGCCGCAGCACGCCGGGATTGTATTCGTCATAAAGCGCGGAAACCGTCTGGTTGGTACGGTCCACCGCGAGGGTATACTGGATCAGGTCATTCGTCCCGATCGAGAAGAAATCCACCTCGCGCGCAAAGATATCCGCGCAGACAGCGGTCGTCGGGATTTCAACCATGATGCCGACCTTGATCTCCCTATCAAACGGCACCCCTTCGCGCCGCAATTCCGCCTTGGCCCTTTTCAGCACCCGGTTGGCGGCATGCAGCTCTTCGATCGAGGAGATCATCGGGTACATGATGCGTATGTTTCCGTAGGCCGAGGCCCGCAGAATCGCGCGCAGCTGGGTCTTGAAAAGATCCTTGTTCTTTAAGCAGATTCGGATCGCCCGGTATCCCAGAAACGGATTGTTTTCCTTATTTAAATGGAGGTATTCGATTTCCTTGTCGCCGCCGGCATCGAGCGTGCGGATAATGAGCGGCCTGGTACCGAGCGCTTCGGCCGCGGCCTTATAAGTTTCGAACTGTATTTCCTCTGAAGGCGGGACATCCTCCTGCATGAACATGAATTCAGTGCGGAAAAGCCCCGCGCCTTCGGCGCCGTTTTTCACCGCCTGAGCCGCGTCCTTCGCGCTTCCGATGTTCGCGCAGACCTCCATCCGTCTCCCATCAAGCGAGCGTCCCTCCACGGTGGCGTACCGCCCCAGATCCTGACGCAATTCCCGCAGGCTTTCAATGCGCCTTCTCACCTTGTCAAGCTCTTCCGGTTCCGGGTTGCAGTCCACCGTGCCCATCGTGCCGTTGACGACAAGCATCGATACGTTCCGGCAGGACTTCATCGCATCCCTGACCCCGAACACCGCCGGGACGCCGAGATTGCGCGCCAGGATTGCCGTGTGGGAAGTCACGCCCCCCTGTTCGCAAACAATCCCGCGCAGGAAACGTTTGTCCGCCGAGATGAGCTGGGAGGGTTCCAGATCCCGCGCAATCAGGATCACATCCTCCTCCAGACGGGTCAGGTCGGCCGGTTCGACATCGAGGATGCGTTTCAAAAGGCTTGTACTCACATCCTTGATGTCCATGATCCGTTCCCGGATATATTCGTCGTCCACCTCGCCCAGTTCCAACGCGATCGCGTCGACGTTCTGACTGAGCGCGTAGGCGCAGTTAAACCGTTCGTTTTCGATAATCGAGACCGTCTCATCGATGAGACTGGGATCGTCGAGCAGCGAAACATGCACGCCCATGATTTTGCGCTCATCCTCCGAGAGCTCCCGCTCCGGGTCTGACAGGAAATCGTTCATCTTCTGCCGCAGGCGCTCGACGGCACTATAAAATTTTTCCTTTTCTGCTTCGATCGCGTCCTTTGGAACCCGGCTGCGGCGGATGCGCAGCTCCTGCTCTTTCACCAGGAACGGTTTCGCCGCCGCAAGGCCCGGAGATGCACAGATACCTTTCATACAAGGGGCCCCCTTCGCTTACTCGTTAAAGTTCGCCGCCACCAGCGCTTCGATTGCTTCACAGGCCTGCTGTTCATCTTCGCCGGAAAAGGCCACATCGATTGTGCTTCCCTGTTTGATGCCCAGCGCCATGATGCTGATCGTGCTCTTTGCATTCTTGGTTTTGCCTTTGAAGGTGATCTCCACAGAGGATTTGAAACTCTGCGCAATCTTGGAAAAATCGGTGGCAGGACGGGCATGCAGCCCGCTCGGATTGGTGACCTTAAACTGCCTGGTAATCATAAAACATCAAACCTTTCATCTAATTCGTTTTCTGGATCTCAGAGCAGTCCCAGAAGCTCATATGGATTTTCCGCGCGGCGGATTGCCTGTTTCTTTTCCGGCTGGTTGAGGATCTCGATCAGTTCTTCCAGCACCTTGATATGCGAAGTGTTGTTGTTTGAGAGCAGCACGATCACCAAGTCGACCGGATCGTTTTCCGCATTGTGGAACCGCACCGGTTTTTCCAGGGTGATCAGGCTCATACAGGGTCCTTCCAGCTCCGGCACCAACAGGTGCGGCATGGCCACCCCCTGGTCGATGACGATGTAGCCCCCCAGCTTCTTTTTGAGCTGGATCATGCGGTCGATGTGCTCCTGGGTGATGAGCCCTGCGCGCCGCAGAAGGTCGCCCCCGATCTGGATCGCTTCATAGCAGTTTCTCGCCGGGACGCCGGTGCGCACCAGGTCGGCAGTGAGCAGGGTGCCCAGGGTCGGGCTGCGTTTACGGCTCAGGTCCTGCATTTCGGTTTCAATATCCCTGGTAAGCTCGATCGAGAGCTTGATCTTTTCCTCTGGAGAGAGCTTCAGGGAACGGGACGCGATATTGATGGTCGCGCCGATATATTTATTCATATCCACATTCTGCATACGCAGCATGAATACATTCATCAGTTTATTGATGTCTTCCAGCTTCAGAAGCGGGTTGACTGTGACGCACTGGTAATGCGTGCTTTCCAGCGGAAGGGTCGAAATAATCAGGTCACAGTCGAGCGGCGACGCTGCGTTCACAAACTCGTTATAGGAAATCGTGCGCACCACGTTTACATTGGAAAAAAGCGCTTTGAGGCGGTTTTCGAGGATTTTGGAGGTCGCGATCGTATTGCCGCAGACAATGATGACGTCCTTTTTCATCTCCTCCGACTTGGTATTCTTATGGATACAGGCGATGATGTGCATCGCGATGTAAACCGCTTCCCGGTCGCAGACGCTGTCGCTCACGGGGCCCATCTTGTTCTGCATGACCTCCTGGAGTTTCTCCCGCACAACCGCGCAGACATCCGGGAAGGCCGCCTCGATTTCATTGAGCACAGGATTGTTCTCCGCCGGTACGTTGAGGATCAAACGGTAGGACATGACGCTCAGGTGGGTCGCCAGTTCCAGAATCGTGTTTTCATCCGCTTCAAATTCAAGATCCAGTCCGGTCTTTACCGCTTCGATCAGCTCTTTGGAAATCAGCACATTGTCCACGTTGACATTCGGAGAGGCTCCGAACTTGCGCAGCGACATCCACTCGACATTGATCTGCAGCATCTCGTTTTCATCGAGTTCCAGCCCGGTGTGCATTTTAATGAAGCAGCGGATACGCTTATAGTCGATGCCGGATTTTCCATAGATCATCCGGCGCTCCTGCGGGGTAAACTGAAGGGAAAAGCCCTGCCGCACCCGCACGAAATTGATCAGCAGATAGAGGAACATGGCGCAGAAACCATTGTCCGAAATGCTGACCCCGTCGCTCTCCTGCAGCTGAGCGATGATCTTAAGAATTTCCTCCCGCCAAAGGGAGACCGCCTCGCTGAAAGCATCCATCCGGTAATGGTTGAATGCCGCCTGCGCCTGCATAAAATGCGCGCCGATCAGCTCCTGCTGGCGGGTTCCTGTGTCGAGCACCTCCCGCAGCAGCATCACACAGCCACGGCGGATATTGCGTTCACTGTCCTGCATCAGGATGCCCATATGCGGTTTTGAGACCATGCGGATTCCATAATCGTCCATCCATTTTTTGACCTTCTGGATGTCGTTGGAAATGGTTGCGCCGCTGACCTGCAGCTTTTCGGCAATGGCCGTGATGCTGGTTTTGGTTTCGCCGGTCAGCAGCATCCCAATGATCACCCGCACCCGTTCCTGCGAGGACATGATATAGTTGTTTGCATTGCCTGTTTTCAGGCGCATGCGGACCATGCCGTCCGCGTCGCCCAGGAAAACCCCGACGCTCGGCACCCGGGTGATTGGCGCGTGCCCGAACCCGGCAAGCCATTCGTCGATGATTTCCAGATCATTACGTACGGTACGCGCGCTGACCGAACGGTCCCGCGCCAGTTCAGCGATGGTTATCGGTTTTTCCGAATCGATCAGCTGTTCAATTGTTTCGATGCAGCGTTTGTAGAGCATGGTCTTCCCCTAATCCATCAGAGTGAGCAGTTGTGCAAAGGATTCAATTACATAATCCGGTTTTACCGGCGAATTTTCCAGTTTTCCAATCCCATAGGCGGCAAAGCAGGTTTTGATCCCCGCGCTGTGTCCCGCCATCAGGTCGGCTTCGCTGTCCCCCACCATCATCGCTTCCCCGGGCGGGCAGCCAGTGCGCCTAAGCATCTGCAAAATCGCATCCGGCTTTGGTTTGAGGACCGTGTTGCCGTCATCCGCGCAGATAAAGTCGAGGAGGGCATCAGCACGGATCAGCTCCATTTGTTTTTGTGCGACAGAGATCATCTTGTTGGAATAGACCCCCAAGGTTTTCCCTCGTTTTTGCAGGACTTCCAGCGTTTCCAAAACGCCTTCATACGGCGGGGCCCAACAGTTGTCATGGTACTCCTGTGTAAACTCCGAAAGCAACCGGGCGATCACCGCGGGATCTTCTGTGGCGGCCGCATGGGAAATAAAATGCTCGCCGCCGTGGTTGATATAGGTTGCAACGTCCCGCGCGGCTACCTGGGGCAGCCCGTTGCGCGCGAGGATGACGTTGACTGAAGCCGTGGCCCCGCAGAGGGAATCCACAAGCGTCCCGTCCACGTCAAAAATCAGCAGGTTTATTTTGTCCATCGTCTGGTTCCCCTTTGCATGGCAGTTGATAGCCTGTTTCGATCACGCTGTCCGCATCGGAAAGGTAACGCCGGGTGCGGTAGAGCCGGATGAGATTTTGTTCCCCTCCCCATTCTTCCAGAAGCCTGAGCGCGCCGGCCGCGCTTTCCTTCAGCCCAAACAGGAGAATCCCGCCCGGCCTGAGATATTCCAAGAGCTTTTCCAGCTCTTTTTCCGGCTGCGCAAGGTGTGCGAGGACCTGGAACAGGCAGATCACATCGTATCCGCCGCGCATGAGGCCTTTGGAGCTTGATAAAAACTCCAGGTTTTCATTTCGGAAGGTTTCCCGCGCAAAGCGGACCCGGTGCCGGTCGATGTCGTAGCCGGTCACACGACGGCAGTGCTGAGAGATCAAAAAGCTCCCCCATCCATATCCGCATCCAAAATCCAGCACCACCCTGTCAGCGTAATAGGGTTTCGCGAGCAGATAGGACGAAAACATCGGGCCGAGGAACCCATCCCTTTGGATGGTGTCCAAATATGCCTGCGCGTCTTGCATTGGGGCCTCCCGAATCATCATTTTTGAGTTTGCAGGCCATGTATCCTGATTGTTTTGAGGATACATGGCCTGCGGGTCACATTTAGAATAGGAAAAGGGACAACATGATAGTTATGATAACACGTTTTTAACGGTTATGCAAAGAGGGATGCAACTTTCGCAACGACGAATCCAACGGTGTTGAAGTCCATCGCTTCGTACGCGCCGCCGGTCGCCATCAGATGGCCGGTGAGCGGGAAGGTGATCGCAACTGCAAACTGAAGCAGGAAACCGGTGATGAAGGAGCTGAGCACGCAGTTTTTCAGTCCGCCATGCGCATTCGCGTAGACGCCGACCAGCGCACCTTCAAAGAAGTTGATCTGGACGCCCGGGACAACCACAGGCGAGAAGCCGGTGAATGCCATGATCAGGGTCGCGACAATCGAACCGAGCAGGCTGAAGATAAAGCCGACCATGACCGCGGTGCCCGCATACGGGAAAACGGTCGGATAGTCGAGGCCGAGTTTAGCATTCGGCAGGATCTTTTCAGCAACGCCCGAGAACGCCGGGATCAGTTCCGCCAGCATCATACGCACGCCATAGAGGATGACCGCGATGCCGCCGCCAAAGGTCAGGGACTGCAGGATCACATAGAGGACCCACGGAACGCCGGCCGCCAGACCGCGGACAACATCCGCGCCCGCGACGAAAGTGAAGATAAAGTTCATGACCATCATGGCCATGCAGCAGGCAATGATGCTGTCTTTCATCCAGTTGAGGGAAGCCGGGAAGCTGAGCTCTTCGGTGGATTTTCCGCCCTTTTTGAAGAGCCGTCCGCATTCGCCCGCAATCACGAGCGAGATTGCGCTCGGAACGAAGTTGCAGTGCTCGGTGGTGACCGGTTTCAGGTAATGGGCCGAAATAGTGGTTGCAATCCAGAAGTAGATACCGGAAATGATACCGCCCGCGATGATAACCGTCATGGTCGGGAAGCCCATGCTGCACAGGACGCTCGCCATAAAGCCGGTCCAGAACAGCTGCAGGTGCACGGTCAATGCAAGGTTTTTCCAGGGGGTGAACTTCGCAAGCAGGATGTTTACGACGAAACCGATGATGAAGATCAGCGCCGCTTCGGTGCCGAACTTGGCCATCGATTCGGAATATACCACCCAGTAAAGCGGCAGGACGCCGTCAACGCCCAGACCCTTCTGAACCAGTTCTGTCAGAAGGGTGATCGGCGGGCCAATGATGCCGGTACCTGCACTCAGGATCAGGTAACCCATCATGGTCTTTACCGTGCCCATCACGACGTCACCGAAGCCCTTCTTCAAGAACAGAAGGCCAATACAGGCGATGAGGCCAAGCATTACGGTCGGGTTTCCGAGAACATTGGTGATAAAATTGATTGCAAAATTCATGGGGACCCTCCTTTTCACACAACTCTTTCCGGTTTATAGGCTTCTTATGTATTTTCAGGAAGCGATCAGAGCTTCCATGCCGCCGTTGGGGTCTGTGTCGCCCAGATTCCGCCATCCAGGCCAATGGTCTGTCCGGTGATATAGCTCGCCTGCTTCGAGCAGAAGAAGCTGACCAGATCAAACGCGTCGTCGGTCTCTCCGAACCGCCGCAGCGGGATCTGGCAGAGTTTCGACTCGGCGCGGTTTTTGATAACGTCCTCCGCCATCGGGGTGTTCAGCACACCCGGCGCATAGCAGTTGACCCGGATGCCGTAAGGCGCAAGCTCCGCGGCCCAGACCCTGGTCAGCAGGATCATTCCGGCTTTTGCAGCTCCATAGGCGCCGGAACCGGTGTTCGGGAAGGTGGCGAGGATCGATGCGACATTGATGATGTTCGCATCGCGGTTTTTCATGTACGGGATCGCGGCGCGGGTGCAGTACATCGGGCCCATAAGGTTGACATTGACCATGAGCTGCAGATGCGCGTCGGTGGCGGTCTCGATCATGCCCTTGTGGAGCACGCCGGCATTGTTGATAAGCACATCGATTTTTCCAAAGCGTTTGCCGATGTCGTCAATTGCCTTGGTGACCTGTTCGCTGTTGCTGATGTCGACCGTATAGGTCACAAAGCGCTCGCGGTCAGGATTGACTTCCTCGACGACCTTGGCCAGGGTTTCCCCGTTGAGGTCGAGAAGACAGGCAATCGCACCTTCCTCATAGAAGCGGGTAGCGAGCTTCCTGCCCGCTCCCTGCCCCGCGCCGGTGACTATGACAACTTTATCTTTGAAACTGTCCATTTCGCAAGAACCTTTCTATAGAAGACTTGGTATTACTCCGGAAGCAGGCCGTTCGCCTTTCCGTAGGCTTCCAGTTTGTCACGGATCTCCTGCTTGTTGACGAAGCTGTTCAGCTCAATCACGGGCTTGTCGATGCCCTGCATCAGGTAGGCCAGCTCATGGCCGATGAGGACCAGGTCTGCGGTGCGCGCGGCGCCTTTGCCGGTGGTGATGTCGCTGACTTCAAGCTTAGCTTCGATACCCAGTTCTTTCAGCGCTTTTTCCGCGTTCATCTTCAGGATGACGCTGCTGCCCATACCGCAGCCGCAAATCGTTACCACATGCAACATTATTCTTCAACCTCCACATTATTAAATATTTCTGCGATCTCTTCTTCATTGTCGCAGGCGGCCATCTTTTGCAGCATACTTTCATCCTCGAAAATGGTTGCAATCGCCTGCAGGATATCCAGATGGAGACTGTCGTTGGTCCCGGCCAATCCGATGAGCATATGAACCGGGTCGTTTGACTCGTTTCCAAACTCCACCGGATTGGCCAAAGTCATAATACTGATACCGCTTTTGAGCACCCCGTTGGTGCTTTTCGCGTGAGGCATTGCCAGCCCTGGGGCAACCACGATATACGGGCCCAGCGTCTTTACCGTCTGGATCATTGCGTCCACATATTCATGTTTGACGTAACCATTCTGCTCTAAGATGGAACCGGTTTTTATCACCGCATCCTGCCAGTCCCGTACCGGAACTTTCAGTTTGATATCTCTAACATTCACTAAGTTCTTCATGGCTGTACCCCTTGTCTGGTTTCGTTCTAACGCTTAGAGTCCGTCAACGATTTCCTTTCCTGCGCTTGCGCCAATTCTGGTGGCGCCGGCTTCGATCATCGCCAGTGTGTCCGCCGTGGTGCGGATGCCGCCCGCCGCTTTCAGCCCGGTGGTCGGCTTGATCGATTTGCGGATCAGCTTCACATCGTCAACCGAAGTGGAACGCGGCAGCATCGCGGAAAATCCGGTGGAGGTCTTTACAATATCCACGCCATGTTTCTCTGCCAGCTCGCAGGCTTTCACGATCTGCGCTTCGGTGAGCAGCGGGGTTTCGATAATGAGCTTCACGATCGCGCCGGCATCGTGGCTTGCCTTGACAACGCCTTCGAGCTCTTCGTCCACGATATCATAGCGTTCGCTCTTCAGCGCGGAGACGTTCATCACAAGGTCGATCTCCTCGGCGCCAAGACGCAGGGCGTCTTTGCACTCCGCGATCTTTACCGACGGAGCGTCGAATCCGAGCGGGAAGCTGATGACGGTGCAGACCTTGGTGTCAGAGCCTTTGAGGACTTTTGCCGCTGTCGGGATCATATTCGGCAGGATGCAGACGCTTGCAAAATGGTTGGCTTTTGCATCCTCGCAGAACGCGGTCACAAATTCTTCGCTATTGCCGGGTTTGAGGGTGGTCTGATCGATATACCGGGCTAACTCTGCTTTATTCATCTGAAACTCCTCCTTTATTCTTAAGCGTTGAAGCTGTCAACAATTTTGAAGGGCGAGCTGGTTGCAATGCGGGCCGCGCCGGCTTCGATCATTGCGATCGCGTCTTCCTTGGTGCGCACGCCGCCCGAAACCATAACTTTGATGTCGTCTCCGAAGTTGTCCTTGATCAGTTTGACCTGCTCGATGGTGGTCACATAGCCGTAGCCGGTGTTGGTCTTGAGGAACGGGATGCCGAGCTCGATGGCGATTTCGGCGGCGTGTTTCTGCTCATCTTCGGTCAGCAGGGTCGCGCCGTAGATCATCTTCATGATTCTGCCTTCCATCAGGTCGACAAATGGTTTCAGGTCCTCTTTGACGTAGTCGAACCGGCCGGATTTGAAGGCGCTGATGTCCATCGAAACATCCAGTTCATCCGCACCATCCGCAAGCGCCTGCTTGGCCTGCGCGAGCTTTGCCTCGTGGGTCATGCCGTAAAGCGGGTAGGAGATGACGCTGACGAGCTGTTTGCCCGCCGCATGCAGGATATCCGCATTGTACTTGATAAAGAATGGTTCTGTCAGGGTGGTTGCAAAGTTATAATCGAGGGTCTTCTTTACAAATTCCGACACCTGGTCAAGTGTTGGGGCCGGAGTTGCACCCAGGGAAGCGTCAATGATTCTTTCCACATCGTTTCTGGTCACATTCATGCCGTGTTTCCTCCCTTAAAATATTGAAAAATTTGTTTCGAAAACACGCTTCTCCAAAGAAATGGTCTGTGTTTTTCGAACTCTTTATGTTCATCATAAATGTGCAATTCCGAGAAGTCAATTTGAAATACCCCCTCGACGTTGTGGCATTTTAATAATTAATGATTTGATCAGTTGAATTCTTTTATCATTATTTGATACCACAACCTCCTTTTAATCGGTCAAAATGTCCAAAAGTGAACACTTTTCCAAAATTAAAAATATTCTCGCTTTTCAAATAAAACTTTTTTTCTCTTCCAATTTATTCCTGATTTTGGTAACAAAAATCCTTTCTTCCTCCAAAACATCCTGTTTCCGGAGCAATGGGACTGCATTTTACCTGTAAAACCTTTCGTTTTTCAAACTGCATTCTCATTTTGCGCGCCGTTTGTTTTTGAAAATCCGAGAAATCGCTTATTTCCTCATTCGGAAATTTCCCCGGAAGGGACCGGGCTTATAATGTGTGTGAAACGTCACCGCGCCGCAACCGGCGCCATCCCATTTTGTGAAGGAGGACCATGACCGCTATGATTGAAAGAACCTTTGTGATGCTCAAACCCGATGCCGTCAAACGCGGGCTCATCGGTGAAATCATCCACCGGATCGAACGCAAGGGTTACCGCATCTGCGAAGCCAAAACCATGACTCTTTCCGAGCCGATCCTGCGGGAGCACTATGCACATCTGACCGGCAAACCGTTCTTCCCGGAAATTTTGGCCTACATGACCAGCGGGCCGGTGTTCGCCATGATCGTCGAAGGCGAAGACGCCATTCACGGCGTGCGTACCCTGATGGGCCCGACCAAAGCCTGCGATTTTACCGCTGGGACGATCCGCGGGGATTACGCCACCTCCACCTCAATGAACGTCATCCACGGCTCCGATTCCCCAGAAAGCGCCGATGCGGAAATAAAACGCTTTTTCGGCTGAAAACTGCAAAAAAGGCCGCGTCCGATTGGACGCGGCCTTTTTTTACAAACATTTTTCTTTATTCGCCCAAGATCTTCCGCGAAAGCTGCAAGGCGCGCAGAACCGCTGCATCCATGTTGTAATAGCGGTAATCCGCGAGCCGGCCGCAGAGATAAAAATTCGGCAGCTTCCGGGCGAGTCCCGCATACTGCTGGTAACGGGCCTGGTTTTCCGGATTCGCAATGACGTAGTACGGGATATTCCCACGTTTTCCATGCGGATCGTATTGAAGCGGGTATTCCTTCAGGATGGTGGTTTTGCCAGTAATCTGCTGACCGGTCAGCTTTTTGAACTCGGTGATGCGGGTGAATGCCTCCTCATTCGGATAGTTGACCACCGCGGCGGGCTGAAAGCTCGTACAATCCTTCTGCTCGAACCGCAGGTCGAGCGAACGGTACGGCAGCGGCCCAAACCTGTAGCCGAACATCTGATCGATCGCACCGGTAAAGACGACCGGGCCATGGAACCGTTCGCCCCACGCATGTATCTCTCCTCCGTCAATATCAAGCGTCAGGACTTCCTTGGCGTCACAGCAGAGCCGCGTCTCGATCCCCGGCCCCGCCAGCAGCTTCTCAAAGATCGGTGTGTAGCCGTCCACCGGCATATACTGCCAGCTGTCCTGGAAATACCGGTCGTCGTCCCCGAGCACGACCGGCACCCGGTTGATAACCGACCGGTCAACCTGATCGGTCGGAGTCCCCCACTGCTTTGCGGTATAATGCAGGAACACCTTCTCGAACACAAACTGCCCAAACTCCCGAACGACCGGATCTTCCGCATTCATCAGGTCGAGCACCGACGCGGTACGCTTTCCCGGAAACATACAGGAGAGCTCCTCTTTGACCGCTTTCGCACGTTCGGCTGGATAGAGCGTATCGAGCGACCGGTAATTAAACGGGATAGGCACGAGCTGGCCGTCGATTTTTCCGAGCACCCGGTGCTCGTATGGAAACCACTCTGAAAACCGCTGAACATACTGTGAAACTTCCTGCGAAGAAGTGTGGAAAATATGCGGCCCGTACCAGTGGACCAGCACGCCGTTTTCGTCCGTGGAATCATACATATTTCCGCCGATATGGCTGCGTTTTTCCAAAACGAGCACCCGCTTGCCCGCGTCCGCCAGCTCCCTGGCCACAACCGCGCCGGAAAATCCCGCGCCTACAATGATTGCGTCATATCTCATGCCAGTCCTCCCACTATTTTGCTTTCACAAAGATGTGATAGATTTTTTTGAGCTTTTCCCGCCCAGCGCTGCCCTTCGGCAGGAAACGGTCAACCACCCGCCGCGGCAGGCCAAGAATCCCGCGGAAAAATCCGCGCAGGCCGCGTTCGCGGTAAAGACCGTTGGCCACATGCCAGGCATTGCCCGCGTCCATCCGGAAGATCAGCTGCTCATAGTACGGCGTGCGGCGCGCATAATCCCAGAAATACCGCGCAAGGTCCTCGTCCGGACGGTGCCATGGCTTCATAAATCCCGCGTAATGGATGATTTTCGGCGCCGCATGGGCCTTTTGATATTCTTTGTAGACAGCATCCGGCGCATAGACCACCACATTGTTCACCCGGTAGTGGTCACAGTCAGTGATGAGGTTCCAGGCCATGTCGAGATACTTCACCCGGCCTTCGCAGTAAAGGTTCAGCACATCCTGGTCGTTATATTTATAGGGATGGGTTGCAAAGGTCAGCCACTCGGAGAGGGAATATGCCTTCCGCATTTCCGCCGTATTAAAAAGCAGCACGCCCGCCTGGAAGTAATTGTAGGGGTCCTTCATCGGAAGGCCCTTTTTGCAGTATGCGGCGGTCGCCGGGTTCGCGCCGTTTATCTGTCCGAGAAAATCCGGATCGCGCGCCGCAGCGAGCAGATATCCCTCCACATCGGTTTCATAGAGCTTTGCGACGTCCTCCTGCGCAACCAGATCACAGTCAAGATACAGCACCTTACCGCACCCGGGAAGGATTTCCTGGATCAAAAAGCGGAAGTAGGTCTCCACGCTGATGTGGGCATTCGCTTTAAGTTCATAACCGGAAAGCAGCCGCGCGGCATTGAAAAACCGCAGGGAAATGTTCGGTTTCCCTTTTAGCATGCCCAGCAGGATGTCCTTATTCTCTCTGGTCACATCCGATTCCAGCAGCACGAGATCATAATTTTTGCCCGGGGCGGCATGCTCGATCACCGACTGGATGCAGGTTGCCGCGACTGGGACAAAGTTGTTGTTGGCCGCGAACACGACCGGGATTTCATTTTCCGGGAACGCCGGCGCGAGCATCCGCTGCGGGTCGGTGTCCGCGAAAAGGACGCACTGCAATTCCTTTGTTTTAAGCGTTCTGCCCTGTTCCTGCAGATATATGTAATAAATGCCGAACAGGCGCTCCGAAAGATGCCCCGGCGTGCGCAGGGCTTCCTGGCTGTAGCGGGACATGTCGGTGCGTTTTTCAAATTCCGCGAGTACGGCGAACATCCACGCACAGTAATCCGCAAAAATTTCCTTTCTGAGGATGTACATGTTGCAGAAGCTGGTGGTGTGCCCCTCACAATGCTTTTTCGCCGCCAAAGAGTAGGCCGGGAACTTCTCGTCGATGATTTCCCGGATGGTTTGCAGGTCCTTTGCGTGCAGCTTTTGCGCCTTCGCATACTGGTCGTCCACCGAGGAAAAACGCTCCGGCATCCTGCGCAGATCCTTGCGGGTCGTGGTGATCACATCATACCGCGCGACCAGATCCGCTATCGTCTGGTCGTCAAAACCGTATTTTTGGGCGGCATTCGCATCGACATAATCTTCGAGGACGTTTCCCCATGGGTCTTCTTCATAAACGGTATCCGAAAAATTAAAATACCGCCGGTAGTGGCAAAAGCCGTAATAGTCCGCGTCCAGGTTCTTCCACGCCCAGTATTGGGCGGTCAGCTCGCAGTACATCGGATTTTTATCCGAGATATTCTCCCCTTCGTCGTCGTGCAGCATGTCCGGAAAACGCACCCTCGCGTTCGCCGCGCCGACTTGGATCGGCAGGAGAATTTCGCTTTCGGGATGATCGGCCTCTTTATGGCAGGAAATCAGGATTTTGATATTCGGCATTACGGGTCCCCTTTCAAGATTTGCAAAAGCCTGCGCGAAAGCGTGGCGGCGGGCTTTTCCACCAGCCGGTAATGCAGCGCGGCAACAAGAAATACAAACACGAGCGTCAGAAGGAACGCGGCTGTATAGCCGGTACGCGGCGCGAGCAGGGTCATCGCAAGGCTTCCATAGGTCATGTGGGTCAGATAGACCGAGAAGCTGAGCTCCGCCACGCCATCTACCAGAGTGTTAGGGCGGAGCTTTTCGTCGAGCAGCATCGCCACCGCGAACAGCAAAAACGCATAGGCAAATGAGATGAGATACGGCGACTGTTCATAGTAGTCGGGCTTGAAGAATGCGATCCCCTTTAAAAGCAGCAGGTAATCGACGGCGCCGAGCACGGCGAAGCTCCAGAAGCCGATCTTCCCCTCTTTGAGGTAGTAAAGCAGCATCCCGCAGACCGGAAACGCCACATACCAGGACAGTTCGATCACATTGCGTGCCGCGTCGGGCAGCGGCAGCCACAGGGCAGCGCAGTAGCCGCCCGCCAGCACCGCTTCCATTGCCACGGCAACAGCAAATGGATGGCATCTGATCCAAGGGTAAAAGAGGAAGCCAAGCAGATAGAAAAGCAGCGTCGGGAATAAAAACCAGGTCGTACCGTTGATAACGTCCGGCACACCCACAAAATAATTTGCAAGCGTCGCGCCCATCACCCACTGGCGCGGCGAAAACTGTGCCCACCAGGTCGGCCCGGTCACGAGCGAAACGAGATACTGAAACAGGTAGAAGCTCGCGAACGAGAGGATAAGCGGTGGAAAAATCCTGAGCACCCGTTTCACCCCGAAGGCGAGCCGCCCTCCCCCGCCCCCCGCGGCAAGCAGATAACCGCTCACCAGGAAAAAGAGGATCACGCCGAATCCGCCAAACGACTGGACGATGCCCAGCGGGCGGTTCAGGGTGTTTTCCACCAGCTGCCCGAGCCGCCAGTCCGGGTTGCGAAAGGGGCCCAGATGGTCCCACACGACCATCGCGAGCGCCAACACCCGCAGGAAATTCAGAAAGGGATATTCCTTTTTCGGCGGCGTGGGAACCGGCGGCCGCTGCGGCGCAATTTCCTGCGCGGCGGCTTCCGATTCCGCCACGCTCACAAGCCCGTGTCCGCCGGTCTCCATATCGTGGATATAGGCGTCGGTCACTTCCCCTGCGTCCCCAATCATCTGCACCACACCGCGCTTGAGCCAAACGGCGCGCTTGCAGAGCTTTTTGACCTGATCGGAAGAATGCGAAACAAAGATGAGCGTCGCGCCCGCGTCGATCATTTCCTGCATTTTGCGCTCGCATTTCTGCTGGAACAAAAAGTCCCCGACCGCAAGGATTTCGTCTACAATGAGGATGTCCGGCACAACCATCGTCGCAATTGAGAAGCCGAGCCGAGCCACCATACCGGAGGAGAAGTTCTTGACTGGCACGTCCGCGAAATCCCAGAGCTCCGCGAAATCCATGATCTCCTGATATTTCGACTCCATGAAAGCGGTGTCGTAGCCGAGCACCGCGCCGTTGAGGAAAATATTCTCCCGCGCGGTCAGGTCCATATCGAAGCCTGCGCCCAGCTCAATGAGCGGCGCGACGCTCCCGCGCACCGTGACCGACCCTTTCGTCGGATAGAAGATGCCGGAAATCACCTTGAGCAGCGTGCTCTTGCCGCAGCCATTTTCGCCGATAATGGCGAATGGCTCGCCGCGCTTCACGGTGAAGCTCACATTGCGCAGCGCGTAAAATTCGTCGAACAGGAGCTGACGCTTGAGCATTTTGACCACATATTCCTTGAGGTTGTCGACCTTCTCACGCGAAAGGTTGAAGCGCATCGAGACGTTCTGCACTTCCACAATATTTTCAGTTTGCTGTGCGTCCATGGTTTCACCGTCCTTTGCGCGTCAGATATGCAGGATAAAATTTGCCTGTTTGCGTTTGAAAAGCCACATGCCCACCAGCAGCGCCGCAGCGCACCAAAAACAGCTCGCCAGCGTGTTTTGGACCGTCGGCAGCCGTCCATAGAGCACGATCTCCCGAAAGCAGTCGATAAACTGGAAAAGGGGGTTTAACCGGATGAGCGGCTGCACCGTTTCCGGTATGCTCGCGATCGGATAGAAAATCGGGGTAAGATACATCCAGGCAGTGGTGCAGACCCCATAGAGATGGGTCGTGTCCCGGAAATACACCGCGCAGACCGAAAGGATCAGCCCGATTCCCATTGAGAAAAGCAGCACATAACAAAGCGGCAGCGGGAACAGCAGAATCACCGGCGTGACCGGCGTGCGGGTCGCAAGCATCACGATCACCACCGCGACAAGCGAAAAAAGCAGCGTCACAAAGCAGGAAAGTACCCGCGAAACAGGGAAGATATATTTGGGTACGTAGACCTTCTTGATGAGCGAGGCGTTTCCGATGATCGAGCCCATCGCCATGTTAGTGGATTCAGAAAAGAAGGTGAACATGATCTGACCGGTGATGAGATAGATGGGGTAATTGGGGATGTCGAACCGGAACATGTACGAAAAGACGATCGACATGACCACCATCATGAGCAGCGGGTTGAGTAAGCTCCACAGGTACCCGAGCACCGAACGGCGGTATTTTACCTTGAGATCCCGCTGCACCAGCCGTATGAGCAGCGCTTTATATTTTTTCCATTTATCGAGCTGCGCGTTCAGTTCATTCATTGTTGTTTCTCCGTCAGGTTTCACCTGCCAAGCAGGATTCGTTTGAGTTTTTCATAGCCCGAAAGCCCCACATGCAGCCGGTTGAGCTGCCGCAGCAAAAAGCCCTTTTTGCGGATCGCCGCATAGATTTCCGGGTTCTTCCCCCGCACATAGGTTTCCCATGACATCCCCGCTTTACGCCCGGCCATGCGGTCGGGCAGATAGATGTAAAGGGTGGTCAGATGGTCGGCCGCCGCCTGCGCAATGCGGAAAAAGCAATAGTTTCGCACGTCCGGGGACATTTTGGCCGTCCCGTAGACCTCCAAAAGCCGCCGGACGATCTGCGCGCGGTGGGCGGCATATTTCGCCCGGTTTTCCGGCGAAGTCGACTGCGCCGGATTGCCGACCAGATAGCGGTAGATGTCAAGATCGTAATAGACAACGCTCTTCGCAGAGAGAAAGGGCAGGATCACATATTCCTCGTCCACAAAGAAGATCCCGTCCTGCATCTGAAAACCGCTCTCCCGCAGAAGTTCTGTACGGTAGGTGGTCGAATGGATGCAGGGCGCATTTTCGCGGCATGGGGAAAATCCCGTGTAGACTTTTTCGTACTCCACGCCGGAAAACCGAAATGGCAGTTCCTCCCCGCTTCCCATCACGACCCGTCGGTAGTTGGTCTGCACCACATCCGCACCGCAGTCGCGCAGCTTTTCGACGAACCGCACCAATTCTTCGGTATCGACCCAGTCGTCCGCATCGACAATCCGGAAATATTTTCCCCGTGCCAGCGCCATCGCCGCGTTGATTGATCCGCCGTAGCCCCGGGAATCCCGCCGCAGGAGGGTGAAAATCTCCGGATAACGGTCCACAAAACCCTGTGCGATGGAAGCGGTCTCATCTTCGGAGGCATTGTCGAGCACGATTACCTGCACTTTTCCAGCTAACCGCTCATCCGCATAGGACGGCAGGTTCTTCGGCAGGTGCTTTTCCATATTATAGGACGGCACCGCGATCGTCAGTACCCGTTCCATCAGGCGTTCCTCCTCCGTCTCAGTTTTTCCACAAGCCCGTGCGGCAAAAGCCCGACCGCCAGCGGCTTTATCACATATGGCAGCGCGCCAGGCAGCATTCCCAGTTCCCCGAACCGGCAGAAACGGGTGACTGCTTCGTTGACCCGGTGGCGGTATCTGCGTTTTTTCCAATCGTCTGGGCCCACCTGGTAGGAGAACAGCTTCTCCTGCAAATTATATCCGGTATAGCCCTTTGCATAGAGACGCAAAAGCAGGTCGTAATCCTCGCAGAGCACCGCCCGCTTCGATTCGCTGTAGCCGCCCACGGCGCGCACCGCATCCGCGCGAAAGATAAGCGAAGGATGGATAAACGGCATTGAGAACCGGAAATCCTCCTTTTGGGGGTATTCGGGAAATCTGCGTTCACCGCAGGTTTCCCCGCCGCAGAAGATGTTCACATTGCAGCCCACGAAGGCAGTTTCCGGATGCGCGTCCAAAAACGCGACCTGACTTTCAAAGCGCTTCGGCAGGGAGAGATCGTCCGCGTCCTGCCGCGCAAAGAGTTCGCCCCGAGCCGCTTTGATGCAGCAGTTGAGCTTCTCCGGCAGAGTTTTCGCGCCGCTGCCGCGCAGGACCCGCACCCTTCCGTCACGCGCGGCGTAACCGTCCAGCAGCGCCTGCGCCGCAGCGGACGAGCCGTCGTCGCAGATGAGAAATTCAAAGCCGGAAAAGGTCTGCGCGAGCACCGATTCGACAGCGGCCGCAAGACCGGCAGTCCCCTCTCCCGGCAGGTAAACGCCCATCAAAACCGAAACGCGCGGCATGTGAACACCTCCCCACTCACTTTTCCAAAAGCCCATATGCGGCGAGCACTTTCGGCGCGGCGGCCTCCAACGTGAAGCCCCGGGATTTTTCCCGCGCCGCCTTCCCGTATTCTGCCCGCTTTCTAGGGCTGTTATAAAGCTCTAAAAGCGCCTTCGCAAGCAGATCCCCGTTTTCCGATGGAAACAGAAATCCTGTTTTTCCCGCGTCCACCAGCTCCCTGTGGCCCTTGATATCGCTCACAGCGGCGGGCAGGCCGCAGGACATCGCTTCCATCAGATGAAACGGCAGGCCCTCCGAACGGCTCGTGGAAACCACCGCGTCGCACAGCGGATAGAGCGCGGCCATATCCGCAACGCTCCCAAGGAAATGTACCGCATTTTCAATTTGCAGCTTTTGTGCAAATTTCCTGCAATTTTCCAATTCTTCCCCGTTTCCGGCAAGCAGCAGTTTTGCCCGCGGCATCTCCGGCAGCGCCTTCGCAAACCCTTCGAGCAGGAGCCTCTGATTTTTGCGCTTTGAAAATTCCGCCGCATAAATAAACAGCACTTCGCTGTCCAAAAATCCCTGTTCCCGGCGGTTTTCCAGCCGCTTTGCCGCAGGGAGCGGGACAAACCGGGCCCCGTCGAACCCCATTCCCGGGATTGGGACAAGCCGTCCGCGGCACAGGTGGTATTTGCGTGCAAGCGCGCGGTCCTCCCGATTCATGACCATGAGCGTACCAGTCACGCGCGCGCAGAGGATTTCCGGCAGCAGGTAAATCCATTTGCTCACCCCTTTATCGGAGAACAGATAGCCGTGGCAGGTGTAGGCGACCCTGGGGCGCTTTCGCATTGTCAAAACCGCCGCGCGGATCACCGCGCCCGCAAGGGTGGTATGCGCGCTCACAAGATCGAACCCCTCCCGTTTCAGAAGCCGCCGGGCGCGCAGGATCGCCAGCAGGTTGCGCGGGCTCATGAGCCGCTTGCAAAACGGCAACTCCACCACATGGCCTGCAAACGGAACCGGTTCAGCCGTTCCGGCTGCCACCCAAACCTCCCAGCCGCGCTCCTCGAAGGCACGCAGATAAGGGAGATGGAAATTTTTGATATGGGAGACTGTGGAGGCGCAGAAAAGCACCTTTTTCATCCTGATTTCCAGCCTTTCCTTTCCAGCCGCGAAAAAAGGGCTTCCCGCGGGAAACCCTCCTTGCGTCAATCCCGGCCGCTGCGGGAAGCGGAGCGTGCGCGGTCGTCGGGCTCCTCGTCCGCGTTTTTAGAGGAGTCCCTGTCCGCCTGTTCGGAACGGTCTTTTTTCGGGGATGTTTTCTTCTTTTTGGCATCCTCCGCACGTTCCTTGTCGTCCCGGGTATCTTCCTCATCTTCGGATTCCTCCGCATCCATATCCTCATCCTCGGAAGAGGACGCGAACGCTTCCGGATGCGCGGCAGCCCATTCGGCGTAGTCCTTCTGCTGTTTTTGCCAGATACGGTTTACGACCTCCTGCGAAACCTCATATTCCGCCGGATCGAAATCTCCATAGAGAAATTCGTGCATGATCCGCACCGCTTCCTCATGGTCGAGCATGGTCATACTGCGGCCGTCATCAGTGAGCTTGCTGCCGGCCATCCCTTTGAGCGGCATGGTCATCTGTTTAAGCTGTACACCGAGAAAGCCCGGCGCTTTCGGCACCAGTGAAGTGATTTCTTTTTTGGTAAAATTGGTTTCCACAAGCGGCAACGCCACATTGAGCAGCGCGTCAATCTCCTTCAGATTCAGGCTTTTGGTCTGGTTGATCGCCGCCTGCAGGACGTTGCGCTGGCGCTGAACGCGCACATAATCGCTGTCTATCAGCCGCTGGCGGCCATATGCGAGCGCATCGAAGCCGTCCAGATGGTTGAGGCCCGGCTTCACGGGATGGCGCGTGGTCGAATTGGTGGGAATTTCGCCATTGAGCGCGGCGGCTTCCTGCTCGGTGAGGGTGATGTCCACGCCTCCGATCGCATCGATCAGCTGGGACGCCGAGCTCACATTGACCCGCGCATACCGGCGCACGTCGATCTCAAACTGATCGCGCACCGCCCGGAGCATCGCGTCGGCGCCGCCGAAAGCAAACGCATGGGTCAGCCAGTCCTCACCGCCCGGCGCGCCTTCTATCTCCACGCCGATCGAGCGTTCCAGGCTCACCAGCCGCGCCGTGTGTTTTTTCAGATTGAGGCTTAAAAGCATGCAGGCGTCGGCACGCGCGCCCGCCTGCAGGCCGGTTTCAAAATCCTCGCTCGTACCGCCGACTGCGCGTTCGTCGGTACCGAGCAGCAGAATGTTCAGGTATTCGAGCGCCGCGATCCCGCTCGCCTTGGTGCCATCTTCGTTTTTCCATTCCTCTTCCGCAACTTCGTTGCCGGTGTAGTTGATCCGGTCCAGTTTCGACTGAAAGTAACTCCACGCGCCAATCCCAACCAATCCGATCAGGATCAACACGCCCAAAATTGCAACCCACCAGCCGGGATTCGCCCGCCGGGGTGTCTTTTCCATATCCATGTGATACATCCTTTAACGACTTGGCCATTCGGCCTGTAAAGCTTCCATAAAAACGGTATGATTATAGTTCGTTTGACAGGGACTGTCAATCAGGATTTGCAGTATTTCCCTGGATTTCCTGCATTTTGGTCGCTTTTGCCATTTCTCTCCTAGAGATCTTCAGAGGGATTGACAATCCCTCTGGTCAGGGTCATCAACAGAATCTTGACATCCAGCATAAAAGACCAGTTCTCGATGTAAAACACGTCGCATTTCACCCGTTCAATAATCGAGGTGTCCCCACGCCAGCCGTTCACCTGTGCCCAGCCGGTGATACCCGGGCGCACAAGATGCTTGAGCATATAAAGCGGAACTTCCTCTTTGAATTTCTCTACGAAAAATGGACGTTCAGGGCGCGGGCCAACCAGGCTCATCTCCCCTTTGACCACATTGAACAGCTGCGGCAGCTCGTCGATCGAAAATTTGCGCAGAAACGCGCCGAACCTGGTGCGCCGGTCATCCCGGCGGCTGCCCCAGGTGGTCATGTCGCCCGCGTTATCCGCCTGCATCGACCGGAATTTATACATGGTGAAGCTCTTTTTGTTGCGTCCAATGCGCTCCTGTCTGTAGATTACCGGCCCGGGCGACGACAGGTGGATTCCCACGGCCGCCACAAGCATCAGCGGCGACAGCAGCAGGATGAGCAGAAGAGACCCGCAAAGGTCGAAGCCGCGCTTCAAAAACCGGTTGAAAAGGTTGTCGAGCGGGATACGGTGGATATTGATGAGCGGCATCCCGTCGATTTCGTCCACATATGGATGCGCCGGAAGATACTTTGCATAAAACGGCAGCAGGCTCGATTTGACCCCCTCCCGCTCGCAGACCTCGATCACGCCTCCCAAAAGCCGGTATTCGCTGTATTCGAGCGAGATGACCACCTCGTCTGCGGCGCCGCTTCGCAGGATCGTTTCCAGCTCCCGCAGCTCCCCGAGCAGCGGCACGCCGCGTTCGCCGGTTGCGAACGGCCGGTCGCTGAGATAACCGATCACTTCATAGCCGAAATTGCGGTCGCCGGTGATCTTGTCATAGAATTCCCCGGCGATTTCATTCCATCCAACGATCAGCAGCCGGGTTAGATTCTGCCCCTGCCGGCGCAGCGAGCGCAGCGAAAGGCGTATGGCAATGCGCACGCCCCCGGTGAGCAGGGTGTTGAGCAGCACAAAAAAGAGGATGACCATGCGTGAAATATCGATCGCCCGCATAAAGAAGCTGAGCAGGAACAAAAACGCAGCGCCGATCAGATTGACATAGGCCACCTTCTGGGTTTCGGCCACCATCGATTTATAATGGAAAACGTCATAGAGCTCAAACCCGTGGTAGAGCATGAAATAGAGCGGAAGCGCGGCCGCCAGCATCTGCAGGTAATAATCGAGCCCGAAGTTCGCCGGGTCGCCGTGCAGCACATAAAAACGCAGCGCGTACGCGGCCAGCATCGAAAACAGCTCGGCCGCGATATCGACACATTTGAGCAGCGTTACAAAAATCCGCTGATTTTCTTTAAACATCCCGGAAAGATCCCTTCCTTATTTGCTTATGCGACATAACACAGAGGAATCCTTGGAAATTATAGCGCATTTGCAGGTTCTGTCAAGCTTTCTGTCGTCCGACAATCTGATTCCCGCCTATTTTAGCATGCCCGAACCACGCTCCGCAATGCTTTCCGACATTCTTCACAAATTGTTAACCAAAATCCGCTTGACACTGGCCAGGATGCAAGTTATGATTATTTTAACATCATATGGCGTCTGCAAAAGGGAGTAGTTTTAAGACGCTCCGCCAACATCACAGCCTTCCAAAAAAGGCTTGGCGGCGCGCACCGGCAACGGTAACAAGACTTTTGGACGGGTTTGCGCAGCTTTGCGCGGATCGGTCCAAAGGTCTTTTTATTTTTCCCGCAAACGCATGATTGGTAAAGGCGGTATAAATAAACGCCGCTTTTGAAACACTAGAAAATATGTAGAAGGAGATATGACATGACCAGCAAGTTTTACAGCCTGCCTCCCGAAAAGGCACTCGAGGCAATGGAGGCGCCGCCCGGCGGGCTCTCCGCTTCCGAAGCCTCCGCAAGAATTGAAAAGCACGGCCCAAACGCACTCGCCGAAGGGCGCAAAAAAAGCATGCTCGCCGTTTTCCTGGGGCAGTTCAAAGACCTGCTCGTCATCATCCTGATCGCGGCGGCAATTATCTCGCTCGCCTCCGGGCAGGGTGAAAGCACCATCGTCATCTTTGCTGTCATCCTGCTCAACGCCATTCTCGGAACCGTTCAGTATTTTAAGGCGGAAAAATCGCTCGAAAGCCTCAAGGCGATGTCCTCCCCGACGGCCCGGGTGCTGCGCGACGGCACGCGTGCTGAAATTCCTTCCCGGGAGGTGGTTCCGGGCGACATCCTGCTGCTCGAGGCGGGCGATCTGGTGGTCGCTGACGGGCGCATCCTCGAAAACTTCTCGCTCAAAGTGAACGAAAGCTCGCTCACCGGTGAATCTGAAGCGGTCGAAAAACATGCCGACACGATTGAAAGCGGGCAAGTCGCGCTCGGAGACCAGAAAAATATGGTTTTTTCCGGCTCGCTCGTCACCTACGGCCGCGCGACTGTCGTGGTCACCGCGACCGGCATGGAAACCGAACTTGGCCGCATCGCGGCGCTCATGAACGCCACGCAGCAGCGCAAAACCCCGCTCCAGCAGAACCTCGACAGCTTCTCCGGAAAGCTCGCCGTCATCATCCTCATTGTGAGCGCCATTGTGTTCGGGCTCTCGCTTTACCGGCAGATGCCGCTGCTCGACGCGCTGATGTTCGCTGTCGCGCTCGCGGTCGCCGCGATCCCTGAAGCGCTCTCCTCAATCGTCACCATCGTGCTCGCCCTCGGCACCCAGAAGATGGCCCGCCAGAATGCCATTATCAAGGATCTCAAGGCGGTCGAAAGCCTCGGTTCGGTCTCGGTCATCTGTTCGGATAAGACCGGCACCCTCACTCAGAACAAGATGACCGTACAGAAGATCTATACCGACGGCAAACTCTTTGACGGGCAGGCGCTCGAGCTTGCGGAAAATCCGCAGCGGCAGCTTCTGAAGGCGGCCGTGCTCGCCAGCGACGCGACCACCGACGAGGAGACCGGCGCTGAGATCGGCGACCCGACCGAAGTCGCGCTCATCCGCCTGAGCGATTATTTTGGCGTGGAGGAAAACGCTTACCGCCGGCAGCATCCGCGCCTGCGCGAACTCGCGTTCGACTCCGACCGCAAGCTGATGAGCACCCTGCATATGGATGGAGATACTCCCATCCTCTACACCAAGGGCGCGATCGACGTACTGCTTGACCGTTCGGTCAGCGTGCTCACCCGCGACGGCGTGAAGCCGCTTGACGAGGACGGAAAAGCGGATATTCTGCGGGTAAACCAGCAGCTTTCGGAACAAGGGCTGCGTGTGCTCGCGTTTGCCTGCCGCGAGATGCCCGAGGTGCGCGACCTCACTTTTGCGGATGAGGATCAATTCACCTTCATCGGCCTCATCTCGATGATCGACCCGCCGCGTCCTGAATCGGTGCAGGCGGTGGCCGACGCTTCGGCGGGCGGTATCCGCACGGTCATGATCACCGGAGACCACAAAGTCACCGCCGCCGCGATCGCCAGACAGATCGGCATTTTCCGCGAAGACGACGTTGCGGTAGAAGGAGTTGAGCTTGACGCGATGAGCGACGAAGCGCTCGACGCGAAGCTTCCCCGCATCTCGGTCTACGCGCGCGTCTCCCCCGAACACAAAATCCGTATCGTTTCGGCCTGGCAGCGGCGCGGCGCGATCGTCTCGATGACCGGCGACGGCGTGAATGACGCACCCGCGCTCAAAAAAGCGGACATCGGCGTCGCAATGGGCATCACCGGGACCGAAGTGAGCAAGGACGCCGCCTCGATGATCCTGGCAGACGACAACTTCGCCACCATCATCAAGGCGGTGGTGAACGGCCGCAACGTTTACGCAAACATCAAAAACGCCATCAAGTTCCTGCTTTCGGGCAATACCGCCGCCATCTTCTGTGTGCTGTACACCTCACTGATGGGCCTGCCGGTGCCGTTCGCGCCGGTGCATCTGCTGTTCATCAATCTGCTCACCGACAGCCTTCCCGCCATTGCTATCGGTATGGAGCCCGCGCGGGATGATCTCATCCGCCAAAAGCCGCGCGACCCAAAGGAACCGATCCTCAACCGGCCGCTGCTCGGCGCAATTGGCAGTCAGGGTCTGCTCATCGCCATTGTAACAATGGCCGCCTTCTACCTGGGGCTGCCCGGCGGCGCGGCGCTCGCGAGTACGATGGCCTTCTCCACCCTCACGCTGGCGCGGCTTTTCCACGGCTTTAACTGCCGCTCAAGCCGTTCGATCTTCCGGCTGGGGCTTGCTTCAAACCCTTATTCGCTGATGGCCTTTGCCGCAGGCGTGCTGCTGCTGGCCGCCGTCCTGCTGCTGCCGTTTCTGGAGGGGCTTTTCCTGGTGGAAGCGATGTCTCCCGCACAGCTCGGCACGGTGGCGCTGCTTGCCTTCCTGCCGACCGTGTTGATCCAGGCCGGTAAGGTCATCCAGGACCGCCATGCAAAATAAGCATGCCGTTTACGGCATTTTCCCTTGACATTGGGCAGGTTTCGCATTACCCTTTTAAAGGGATGATGTGTCCCGGATTTTGAGCAACATGGAGGCTTCCCAATGGCAATGCACCTGAACAAAGAGCTGCCGCTTCCGGCTTTTCTCAAAGCGGAATATCCGCTGCCGGAGCGGCTCGCAAGGATAAAAGAAGAACGCGACTGTGAAATCCGTAAAATTTTCACCGGCGAATCGGACAAATTCATCGTGCTGGCCGGACCCTGTTCGGCCGACAACGAGGACGCAGTCTGCGAATACGTTTCGCGGCTGGCCAAGGTGAACGCCGAAGTTTCGGACCGGCTGATGGTGATCCCACGCATCTATACCAACAAGCCCCGCACCACCGGTGAAGGCTACAAGGGGATGCTGCACCAGCCGCAGCCGGATAAAGCGCCGAACCTGCTGGCCGGGATCATCGCGATCCGCCGGATGCACATCCGCGCGATCGCGGAAACCGGACTCACCGCCGCCGACGAGATGCTCTATCCGGAAAACCGCAGCTATCTTGACGACCTGCTCTCTTATGAAGCGGTCGGCGCGCGCTCGGTGGAAAATCAGCAGCACCGCCTCACCGCGAGCGGCATGGATATTCCCATCGGGATGAAAAATCCCACGAGCGGCGACTTTTCGGTCATGCTCAATTCGGTGATCGCAGCTCAGCATTCCCACAATTTCATCTACCGCGGAAACGATGTCACCACCGACGGCAACGACCTTGCCCATGTCATTTTGCGCGGCGGAGTCAACAAATACGGCCGCAGCATCCCGAACTACCACTATGAGGATCTGGTGCGCCTTTTGGAAATGTACCAAAAGCTCGACCTCAAAAACCGCGCGGTTATCGTGGATGTCAACCATTCAAATTCGAATAAACAGTTCAAGGAGCAGATCCGCATTGTAAGCGAGGTGCTCCACAGCCGCAACTACAATCCCGATCTGAAAAAGCTGGTTAAGGGTGTGATGATCGAAAGCTACCTCGAGGAAGGCAGCCAGCCGATCGGCTCCAAACAGGTCTACGGAAAATCGATCACCGACCCATGTCTCGGCTGGGAAGATACCAAAAGGCTGCTCTACAAAATTGCGGAAAGCTGTTGATCCCGATGAAATCCAAATGGAAAGGGCCGTTCCAAACGGAACGGCCCTTTTTCCTTCTGCTTACAAGCCCGCCTTCGCCCTGTATTCGGTTCCCCAGGCAACCATCGCGTCCAGAATCGGTTTGAGGCTGTAACCTGTTTCGGTCAGCGTGTATTCGACACGCGGCGGCACCTCGGCATAGACCTTCCGGGTGAGCAGCCCGCTCGCCTCCATATCCCGCAGGTTTGCCGTCAGCACCTTCTGGGTGATATGGCCGATCGATTTTTTCAGTTCACCGAAACGTTTGGTCCCATCCAAAAGATCCCGGATGATCAGTACCTTCCAGCGGTCGCTGATCAGCATCAGGGTTGTTTCCACCGGGCAGGCCGGCAAATCCTTCTCCATCTCCGTATGCTCCTCCCAATCGTATCCCAGGGGATACTGGCTTGTAAATGATCCCTATGACCCATTATAGGACGCCTTTTGCCCGGATGCAAGCTCATCCGGGTTCATCCCGCATTCACAAACATTTCGCAATTCGTTATTGGGAAACACAAACCTGCTTCACAATTTGCCGGTATACTGAAAACATCAAAAACAGCACCCCAAAAGCAAGAAAGGACTCCATTATGAATCAGTTTTTTGTGCGTTTTTTCCCCTCCCTCATCGAATTGCTTGGCAGCAGCAGAACAATTCTCTTTGTGAACTTCCTCTATAGATCGGCGGACAGGCTTTCGATCCGCCTGCCGGTACGTCCCGCATATATCAGCTCTCACTGAATGTTCCTTCCTCTCCAGCAGGAAAGCGTGGCCGTTTTCAGAAAGAAAACGGCCACGCTTTTTGGCGCGCGAAAACCTGTAAAAGCTCTGTTTCAAATAGCCCCTGTGCTGGGAACAGGTTTCGCTTCAGGGGCCTGCGCAGGGACGATCTGCCGGAAGGATACATGGATGGTATGATCCCTGCGAACCTCACGGAACCAGTATTTGTCGTCCTCCTCAAGTTTTGCGGGCCGGCCGTCGACCAGCACTTCGTCAATCTCCCAGCCTTCGTTTGGATAGATGCTGAAACGGCGGTCGGTCGCTTCCCGGATTTTCTGCACGCCTTCGCGCACAATCCGGCCGCCTTCATCCGAGCTTGAGACAATCGTATAAAACCGGTCGGGAGCACCGCCGCCGGAGCTTCCTGTGGAATGGGACGGCTCCGGATCATCCGGGCCGGTACCGTCGCATTTCAGGGTAAAGCTTACCGGGGACCCGCCCGTTACATCCCACGCGCCTTCCGGATCATCCCCGGTCTGAAACCATGTCAGCGTAATGGTCTGGTAGGTTCTGGTGGGGTTGTGGCCCGGCGCGATGTTTGCGTTATAGTCGTCCACATAGCTCCCGGCATAGACTCTGGCGGTCACTGTCCAAACGTCGTCCGCGCCCTGTCGCGGTTCGTCCACTTCGATCGAATCCGCTTTTGTTTCATAGTGTTCTTGCGGATGTTCCTCCGGTTTTGTCTCACAGTACAGAGTTACCACTTCGAGCTGGCGGGCGATCTCTTCCGCAGAAGGCGGCTTTGGGGCCTCTCCAGGCTGGCCTCCGGCCTCCCTCCACCGCGCATAGAAGGTCAGGCCGCCCTCCACCATCTTGACCGTTCCGGTGACGACATCGCCGGACGGGGACTGTGCCCATCCCAAAAAGTCATAGCCGTCCAAGGCGGGCTCCTGTGTGGAAACAGGAACGTCCGCGTCCACTTCATATGTATTGGTGTCCTCCGGGATATTCTGCGCTCCCGCCGCCGCGGCGGGCGGCTCGTTTCCATCGTACAGAACCGGATACTTCTGCGTCAGTGTTTGGCACTTCACTGTATAAGTAACCGGGACAGCGCCAGAAACAGCCCAGTTAGATCCATTATAGGAAAGCGCGATCGATTGATTGCTTTGACCCGCCGGATCGAGGCTGTGGGATACATCTGTATCTGCGTTATATTTCATCACATAAAGTGACGGCGTGACAGTGACTGAGACTGTATAGTTGCCGTTGGAGCCTTGTACGTTTCCAACCGAATAGCTGCCAGTGATCAGTCCGTAGGTTTGATCCGGGTGGCTGGCTGTACTGTTGGTACAGTCGATCTTAACCGCATTATTCCTTAGAAGAGATTCCACAGTGCTGTTGCTGGGTTTATCAGGTGCTGGAAAATCTTTTGCACCACTGATAGAAATGTAAGAGGACGTTCCGCCTTGCGTATTAAAACTGAAGCCAAATGTCACATTACCTGAAGCCTGGCTCATATCTTTATTATGGACATAGGCGTTGATTGGAAAAGTCTCTGTGTAGTTTCCAATTTTAACATCGAGATAAAGCTGCCATCCGTTTTCATTGGAACCCTGGAAATAGGCGCGTGCGCTGCCGTTTGCATTGTTAGAGCCTACCGCGTCGCGCCTGATATACTTTGTCCAATTAAGCGGGTTAACCGAATGTGATTGTTCATTCGGATTCCAAAATGGAGCCCCATAGCTGGAAATTCTCAAATTTAAAGGCACCGAATCAAATGGTCCATAAGCGAATGCCCCCACCGGCAGCAGCGTTACAACAAAAATCGCCGTCAACAGCGCTGCCAATAATCGTTTCTTCCAATTGTTTTTCATGTTTACCACCTTTCATTTTTCTGCATGCAGAAAATCAAACTCCGCAGCCCATTGCTGCGCCTCCCTGACCGATCGAAAACGCAGCCGCCTTTGAAACAGCAGGGACAGAGCGTCTTCCCACTGTGCTGCGCGGAAACGGGTTTCCGGGATACTGCTCAGCCAGGTGCGCAGCGCACCCAACGCGGCCAGCTTTTGAAGCGTATCCAGATCCATCCCCGATACAGAGAACAGATGCTTCATCAGGCCGCGCGAATCCTCCACCACACCACTCCTCTCCAAATGAATTTCATCAAAGATCGGCCGCGTTCCGGCAAACCTGCTTGTCAACCCGCCTTTTTCCAATTGCCTGATCCACCAAATGCATCAGCTCCAGCGCACTGCGGAAAGATTCCGTCTTTTTTCCTTCCAGCCATTCCACATAGCCCTGCCAGCTCGCGTTCTGCCGGTACAGCGGATGGATCACAAAGGTTCCCAGCGCCCCGGAACAGGCCGCAAACGCCTCCGGTTCCCAATACGTCCGGAGGGCGGAAGCCGCAGGCGCTGCCCGGCGGCGCGGGACGTCTTTTCGCTGGAAACTGCGCAGCTGGAAAGCAGGATTGGGAAATCCGATCAGGTCGAACAGGGCATCCATTTTCAGAACAAGTTCCCCAAGCCCCCAGAAAGCGACCGGCCCCGGCTGGTAAGCGTTATAGAAGGTACCGACCGGCAGTCCGTTCAGTATCCGGTCTATGCAGACCACCGTGACCGGCGCATTGCTTGGAAGCTGATTTTGGCCTGTGAACATCACTCACTTCTCCTTTCCAGGATTGCGCTTTTGGAATTTTCAGACGACCCTGCGGTTTGCCTGAAAGATGATTTTTGGCACAAAAAAAGCAGGTGTGGATGAAAGTAGACTTTCATCCACACCTGCGGTATAATAAAAACAAAACAAAGACGGCTTAAAATTTGTGCAAAAAGAGGACTTTCAGGGGACTGTCCATATGTATTTTATTGAAAAAGCCGAGTCCCAAAACGTGGAAAAAAGTCTAGTTTATTCCACAAAAAAATCCTCTGCAGAGACTTTCTTCGTCCATTTCAAAAAAGTTTTGGGGTCCACCCCCAGCTGCCGCGCCGCCTGGCGCGCGGAATATTCCCCATTCTGCCATTTGGTATGCAGCGGATAAAATTCAGTCGGGATTTCCATTGCCGGCACCCCAAACCGCACGCCTCTTGCCTTGGCTGCCGCAATCCCTTCCGCCTGCCGCTGCCGGATATTTTCGCGTTCGGTCTGGGCCACATAACTGAGCAGCTGGAGCACCACATCAGCGATCAGCGTCCCGGTCAAATCCTTGCCTTTTCGGGTGTCGAGAAGAGGCATGTCCAGGACGAAGATATCCACGTGCTTCTTTTTGGTGAGCAGCCTCCACTGTTCAAGGATCTCCTCATAGTTCCGTCCCAGCCGGTCAATGCTTTTCACCATGAGGACATCCCTCGGACGCAGCCTTCGCAGCAGCCGCTTATATGCCGGCCGTTCAAAATCTTTGCCGCTTTGCATATCCAAAAACAGATTTTCGGGAGGGATCTCATAGGGCGCAAGCGCGATTAACTGCCGCTCTGCATTCTGATCTTTGGTGGATACACGGGCATAACCATAATTCATTCAAATTCCTCCTTACGCCTATTTTGTACCGTTTTTCCGCAAACATGTTTTTCTGTCAGTGTAAACTGCGGATGACAAAATTGCATCAAAAAAGAAAGCCCCCGATGCAGGCCTGCTTGCCTGTATCGGGGGCTTTCTTTTTTGATGCTGTAAACTTCCACGGGTTAAATTGTGACCGGGAAAAAGAAAAAACGCCCGCGCGACGCGGACGTTTTTCCGATCCCGAAACAGCCATATCCCCATGCATATTTCGGATTGCTTGGTGCCGGTAGCCGGGGTCGAACCGGCACGGTATCGCTACCAACGGATTTTGAGTCCGTCACGTCTGCCAATTCCATCATACCGGCGAATGCTTAAGTATTATAGCAAAGATTTTGAAAAAACGCAAGAGCTGACTCAAAAAAGTTCCAAAAAAGGCGGTCCGGCGCGGTGTGGGAATCGCGGCATTCCTGTAAGGGCAGATGAAAAGCGGCACAGCTCACGCCGTGCCGCTTTTCCAAAACCGTCAAGCCGCCCAAAAGCGCCCAACCGGTTTTATTCCACGATCACTGTATTTTCCCCGTGATCCACCACTTCGCCCACAATACGCGCCCAGGGCGTGACCTCGTTGGCCAGCCGTTCGCAGAGCTTCCGCGCCGGCGCTGCCGAAAGCGCGATCAAAAGCCCGCCCGAAGTCTGCGGATCGGCTATCAGGTCACGGAGGACACGGGCAACTTTTCCGCGATAGGTTACTTTCCCCTGCATATAGCGCATATTCTCATAGGCGCCTGCCGGAAGGATTCCCATCTCGGCAAGCTCCCGCGCTTTTGGAAGCAGTGGCAGCGCATCCGAAAAGAGACGGATGGACGCCCCGCTGCCCAGGCCCATCTCCAGAGCGTGCCCCAGCAGGCCAAAGCCGGTCACGTCAGTGCAGGCGTGCACCGGAAACCGCAGCATACATTCACAGGCGGCACGGTTGAGCATGGACATGCTTTCGATTGCCGGAGAAAATTCCGCCGCGGTCAGCAGATCCGCTTTTGCGGCAGTGGTCATCACGCCAATGCCAAGCGGCTTTGTGAGAATAAGCAGGTCGCCCGGCTGTGCGCCGGAGTTGCGCAGAATCTTTGCCGGATCGGCAAATCCGCTGACGCAAAGCCCGTATTTGGGTTCCGGATCCTGGATGGTATGTCCGCCCGCGATCACCGCGCCGGCTTCCTTCACCTTTTCGTAGCCGCCCGCAAGGATCGCCTGGACAGTTTCCTGTGCAAGGCAGGTGGGATAACAAAGCAGGTTCATCGCAAGCGACGGTTTGGCGCCCATCGCATAGATATCCGAAAGGGCGTTTGCCGCGGCAATCTGCCCGAATGCATAAGGGTCGTCCACCATCGGCGGAAAAAAATCAACCGTCTGGATAACGGCCAGATCATCACGCAGTCTGTAAACACACGCGTCGTCGCTCGTATCGAATCCTACGAGCAGGTTGGGATCGTGAAAGGTTGGTAAACTGCACAGAACCTGTGCAAGGACCCCCGGTCCGACTTTGGCCGCTCAACCAGCGGAACTGGTCATCTGGGTGAGCCTTTTCACCTGGTCTGCCATCGTATGGATCCCTCCTTTCCTGTAGCTAGATTTATGATACCCGAAGAAACTGGAAAAAACAAGGCCTGCGGCATTGCTTATTTCGCGGACCGGTTTTCTCTCCAAAAAACGGATTTTTCGTGACTTGAACCGCCAAATTTGGTATACTGAAAGACAAAGGAAACTTATGCCTGCATGGTATCTTGCCTGCGGCTTTTGGGAGGATAAACCTATGGGAAAATTGATGCAGTCTCTTTCGATAGCCCCGGCGGAGACCCATTCGGTGGCATTGGCAGGCGCGGGAGGAAAGACGACGCTGCTCTTCGCGCTCGCGCGGGAAGCAATGCGGGATGGCCTGCGCGTCGCGGTCACCACCACAACCCATATCCTGTGTCCCGGCGAACAGGATGATCTGTTTGTCACGGTGGAAGAGGATCTGCCCGGGATCGACCGCGCCTTCCAAAGCGGCCGGATTATCATCGCCGGGACACCCGCACCAGAGGGGAAACTTTCCGTGCCATGCCCGCAGGTGCTGCGTCACCTGCGGGAGAACGCCGACCTGCTCCTTTACGAGGCGGACGGTTCCCATCGGATGCCGGTCAAGTTCCCCAACGACACCGAACCGGTTATCCTGCCCGGCACCGACCGGGTGATTGCCGTGGCCGGGCTTTCGGCGCTCGGTCAGCCGCTGCACCGGGTCTGCCAGCGTTATGAACGCGCGGTGGAGGCACTCGGGCTGTCTGCAAACCAGAATGTCGATCCGATGGTTGCGGCGTCGCTGCTGCTCGGCGGCTACGGACACTATAAAGGGCTCACCGTTTTATTGAATCAGGCCGACACCCCAAAATTACAGAAGCTCGGCGAACAGATTGCAGAGCTTCTGCGCAGCGGCGGCGTGGCAAGCACGATTGTCGCATCCCTGCAACAGGAGGCGTTTTGAAATGCTGATTTTGATCAAAGGCGCGGGCGATCTTGCCTCTGGCGTCGCGCACCGGCTGTACCGGTGCGGCTTTACAGTCGTGATGACCGAAATTGCAAAACCCACCACCGTGCGGCGCACGGTGGCCTTTTCCCGCGCCATCTATGAAGGTGAAGCGGTCGTGGAAGGGGTCAAAGCGCAACTGGCCCACAGTCCTGAGGAGGCGCTTGCGTTTACCCGAAAAGGCAGCATCGCGGTCCTGGTTGATCCGGAATGCGCCTGCCGGGCGAAACTATCTCCGGACGCGCTGGTTGACGCGATCCTCGCAAAGCGGAATACCGGCACAAAAATTTCCGACGCTCCGGTGGTGGTGGCAATGGGACCGGGTTTCACCGCCGGGGTTGACTGCCATGCGGTTATTGAGACAAAACGCGGACATAATCTGGGCCGTGTGATCTTTGAAGGACGCGCCGCTGAGAATACCGGTGTCCCCGGCAATATCGGCGGCTACACCAGCGAACGGATCATTCGGGCCTGCCGGGACGGAATCTTTACCCCATCCGCCGAAATCGGACAGCATGTACAGGCCGGTGATCTGGTCGCGGCGGTCGACGGCGAACCGGTTACGGCAAACATCTCCGGCGTGGTGCGCGGGATGCTCCCGCCCGCTACGCCGGTTCACCGGGGGATGAAATCCGGCGATATTGACCCGCGCGGGATCACAGATTACTGTTACACCATTTCGGACAAGGCCCGCGCCATCGCGGGCGGCGTGCTGGAGGCGATCCTCCATCTCCAAAGCAAGGGGGAACGCAAATGAGCCGGCAGTTTTATGAAACGCTGCGCAGCCTGCTTGCGTCCGGCGGCAGCGCGCTTATGGCGACCGTAACCGACGGGACGCTTTCCGGACATGACCTCACGGCCGAGAAGGCGTTTCTCTGCGGTGAAAAAATAACCTCGCAAAACCCGGCGCTGGAAGGTTTCTGGAGGGAAAATTTTCGCGCCTTGGGCGATGGGCCGCTTCCCCGCACTGCCGAAGTCAACGGCGTTTCGCTGCTTGCTGAACAGATGTCCGCACGGCAAAAGCTCATCATCTGCGGCGGCGGGCACATTGCGGTGCCTCTTTGCGAAATCTGCGCCATGCTTGACTTCGACGTGACCATAATCGACGACCGGCCGGAATTTGCAAACCGGGAGCGCTTCCCCGCGGCAAAGGAGATCCTCTGCCTGCCGTTTGACGACGCGATGCGGCAGATCCACTATGGCGATGGCAGTTATTTCGTCATCATCACCCGCGGCCATAAGGACGACCGTCTCTGCCTGACCAAAATTCTGGATCACCGTTTCTCCTACTGCGGGATGATCGGCAGCCGCAAAAAAGTAAAGGTGGTGATGGACCAGCTGCGGCAGGAGGGCTACGCAGACGATCTGCTTGCGCGCGTATATTCCCCGATCGGGCTGCGCATCGGCGCTGAAACACCCGCTGAAATTGCGGTCTGCATCGCTGCCCAAATCATCCAGGTGCGTTCCGGCGCGTCGGGCGGCGGAATCGCGCCGGACGCGCTCGCGGCGCTCGCGGACGGCAGGCCCGCAGTGCTTGCAACCATCATTGGGAAGGAGGGTTCCGCACCGCGCGGACTTGGCGCGAAACTGCTCATCTACGCGGATGGGACACTTTCTGGAACCATCGGCGGGGGCGCGGGCGAGGCCAGGGTGATCAGCCTTGCGCCCGATGTGCTTGCCGAAGGGAGGGCGCGTATCGTCAAATGCAACATGACCAACAGGGACGCAACCCAGGATGGGATGGTCTGCGGCGGGATTCTCAGGGTGTTGATGGAGCCGGTTTGAAAACAGAATAACAGACGGCGGGATCGGTTTGTGATCCCGCTGTTTTCATGTATATTGGGAAATTCTGCGCGCAAACTAATGCCGGAGGTGATCCGATGGCAAAAAAATATCCGGACCTGAACGCATTGATCGAACAGGACCAGGCCGCCGGGCAATATTACGCATCCCTGCCGGACTATGTGCGGGAGATGATCAGCCAGCGCGCGGGCAGTGTCAATTCGCTTGCAAGCCTGCAGGATTACGCGGAAAACCTGCTGCGCGGCGACGACTGAAAATTTCAAAACAGGAAAGGTGATTATTGATGTCTGAGATGTCTTTTGGTTCCCCGGAAATGCAACAATACTTCGATTCGCTCCCAATCATGGTTCAGGAGAATATGAAACAGGCAAGCGTCACATTCAACAACATTGACGAACTGCGCAAATGCGCGGAAAATCTGATGCGCGGCCAGTAAATCCATTTTTTCCGGTCAAAACAGGGCACGCGGCTTTCCGCCGCGCGCCCTGTTCCCTTTCACATGAATGGGATCATCTTATCAGGCGATTGACACTAAGATATGTTGTGTGCTTCTCAAAAATCTGATACGCTTATCCTGCAAAACAAAATAAAATCTTCCCCAAAACGCCCCGTGCCGCCACGGGGCGTTTTACGGTTCATTCAGGCCCAGCAAAAGTCCTACAATCCGATAAACCCGGTGCTGCTGTGCTCCAGAAAGATCACTGTACCGTTTCAGGAAATCCGGATTGTTCAGTCCCAGCTTTTCCTTTGGAGATTCCAGGCGGGAAGGATCATCTGTGTTTTCCGAACGGATCAATTCTTCCAGTGTGATGCCAAGCGTATCCGCCAGGTGTTCCAAGGTAGCTCTGGTCGGATTATCTACCAGGCCGCGCTCAAAACGGCTGATATAGGATGCACTCATGTAGGCGTCCATTGCGAATTGCAGCTGTGTTTTGCCGGTCCGGACGCGATAAGCTTTGATCTTCCTGCCAACAATTTCTCCAATTTCCATTGTATAACCTCCAATATAAAAGATAATACAGGAAATTTGTGGGCAGCGTTCTCTGTCACCGTGCAGCGCTACTTTTCGCATTGTACTACTATTTACTTTATTGCAAGATAATATCGCAGGATGCAGCATGATCCACAAAACATGCGAAGGGAAAGGATATCGCTTGCGGATTCAGACCTGCTCCCCACCCTTATCCTGTGCCATTATCATACCATACTTTTTCATCCGCTTCAGAAAAAATTATTGCGGAACATCCTGAATATCCCCGTCAGAATTCCCCGGCAATCTATCTTTCGCTTTTTAATGAACCTTCAGCAAAATTCCGTTTCCCGTTGTACTTTTAATTGACTTTCTTTTCCAGCTCTTCTATACTGTGAATAAAGTGTGAAATATGGGAGATGGAAAAATGGGCAAAATGATGAAAATCCTGATAGCAAGCTTATTGTCAGTCACGTTAATATTCAGCCCGTTCACTGCCGCGTTTGCTATAGAAGCAAACCTGTCGGAACCCTCTGAAGTTCCTATCACCGCGGACGCTGGGAACCCCGCGCCGGAGAAATCCGAAACGTCCAGGGAGGAATCCCTGGAGACAACATCTGAGGAAATACAAGCTTCCGGGGAAGAAGCGGCGCCCTCCCGGCCTTCTGAAGAAAATGAACCCATGGAACCGGAAGAATCGATAGATCCGGATGAGGGGGATGCTGACGTTTTAGAGGAATCCAGTCCCCCTGCTGAGATAAATGATGATCCTGTTCCTGCGCCGGTCGCAAGTTCCATCCCGAAAACTTTCTCGTTAACCCGCTCTGTCCCTGATTCGGAGATCATTTCTGTTTCCATTTCTCCGGAACGTGTCGCGCCGACACGGGAGAATTCCCCGGCAATCGTCACGGCAAAGGTCCTAATGAACAGCCCAAATCAGGAATTCTTCAAGGACAGCGACGCAGCCATCATTCTGGAGTTCTGGAAGATCGAAGGCTCTCCCGAACAGACAATCACCATTCGCTGCGATCTGGATGAGAACCAGACGAATGAATCCATCTACACGTTTGTCGGCACAGAGGAAATTCCCCACTATGATTATCCCGGCGTCTATGAGCTTCAGCTGCTAGATTGCTGGGCAAACGACAAGCGGTATGGCACGGATGCCATTCGGAAGGCCCATCCGACCTGGCAGCAAGTCCTTGATCTGCCAAGGGACTGGCAGGTAGGCTTCGCGGTGGAAACCAACGGCGGCGATTCCGCTCCGCCGGTTCCGCAGGACGTCGAAATTGTGCCCCCTCAAATCACGCTTTCCGGGGAGGATGTCAAGGTAAAGCTCCGCCTCAAAATAACCGATGATCTTTCCGGAGTGGGATATATCGATGGTGTTCTTTCCAATCCGGAACATCCCGGGCAGCAGGTCCGCGTTCGCTTTCCAAATGACTTGTCCACCTGTCTGAACGAGGATGGCTTTTATGAAACGGACGTCACCATTTCCAAATATGCCTCGGTGGGCAGTTGGAAATTGGAATATCTGGACCTTGAGGACTGTAACGGCAACTACTGCTCATATTTTAATGAGGCCTATTCTGATGATTACGACGAGAACTCCTCAACGAAGAAGCTGGATTCCAGCCTATGCGGCAATGTGCTCACCATAACGGGCAGCAGCCTGGGCGACGACTATCCGCCCGTCCTCGAAAAGGTGGAAATCACCCCTACCAGTGTAAATGTCCGGGAAGATACCACCCTCAGAATCGCCCTTACGATCACCGATGAGGGCGGATCGGGGTTCGATCCGGAATCTCCCGAGAATGACATCATTATCGAAACCATCTATACCGGCGAGCGGCTAAAAATGCGCGCCCAATATATGGGCGATCCGGATAAACCGCCGGCAGACAATGTTTATATCTATGAAAATCCAGTTGACAGCTACCGCACAAAAGAAAACTGCACTTATTACATTACAAGAATCCCACTTTCCGACAAGGCGGGAAACAAAGTTGTTTATGGGAGTAGCGTAATACCTGCAAACAATGTGGATCGTCCGCTGCCCAATGAGGCGACTTTGACAGTCGGTGCCGGTGGCCGCAATCCCCTTCTTCCCGACGAAGGCAGTACCAATCCGCTGATCTGGTATAAGCGGGCTGCTGTCAAGTTTCCCGGAACGGTCCCAGGCGCCTTTTCACAGTTGGAAATGACAACCAGGCCAAACCGCGCGGTCTCCGACAAGTACCGCGACAAGATTCTGGCCGGAGCCAACCTCTGGTTCTACACCTTCAAAAATAGCCCCTCCCTTCCCGGCGGTTCCGTTACCCTGACGCTCGGCGGACCCGGTGTGTCCTCTTCCGGCTGCTATGTCTATTCTATCAGTGGCAGTGACACGCTGGCCGATATCACCAGTAAGTTCTCCTACCGCACCGACACACAGAACACCGGCATCGCGGGTTGGTCCGCAAATGTTTCCTCCCTTGGCGCTTATCTGATCTCCGATACAAAGCTGCTCTCCTCATCCTCCTCCGGCGGTGGCGGTGGCGGCGGTGGCGGAAAAGGCGGTGGTGGTGGCGGCAAAGGCGGTGGCGGCGGAGCGGGCGGAACTGCAAACGTCAGTCTTGTGAAAACTGCCACAGCGACCAAAAGCACCACAACCGCAGTCAGCAATGCAATCGCCGCCGCCAAAAAGGCGGGACTCAACATGGCCTCTGCGAACGCCACCATCAAAGTCGGCACCGAAGTTTCTCCGCAGACGGCTAAAGCTGTCGCAAAAGCAGCAGCTACCGCTGCCGCAAACAAAGGCGTTACGGTGACCTCTACCCTTTCACTCGAAAAGTGGAAGATTGACCGCACAACCCAGAAAAACGTGCTTCAGTATCGCGCAACTTTTGATCCCACAAAATGGACTGCTCTGGCAAATCTCAAGTTCAGCCTAAAGACCGATGACAGCGTTATCCGAGCAACGCTTGCAAAGATCTATTCAAACCAGATGGCAATCATCAAGTTTGACCAGGCCGGAACGTTTGGAATGCCGGTCACTTTCGCAGTGAAGCCTGATCTTTCAAAGCTCAACAGACAAACTTTGCAATTCTATGCCTATGATAAGACCAAAAAGACGATCACTTTAATTCAGGCACCAAATTACTGGCTCGATAAATCCGGTTATCTGCATCTCACAACCACAAGTGCAGGGCATATCATTATCACTGACAAAGCACTGATCAAAAAATAATTCAGCGTTTACATAAAAAGACGGGGCACATGCCCCGTCTTTTTATTTCTCCTCTGTATCGCTACCGTTGCAGCTTCTTCTATCTAATCATCATTGCCACCAGTGCCCCCACAAGCCCGCCTGACAGGGTGGATACCGCGCTGGTGAAGATTTGTCCTCGTCATACTGTTCCAGCGTTCCCCCCGGCTGCTTTTCCAGCGCTGTGAGCCTGTCTCCCTGCTTCATCTGTTCCGACGCCATCCGTTCCATGTTCGCCGCCAGCAGCTTCACTGAGGTTGTCAGCTCCTGCAAGGTGTCCGCCCGCTTTTCAAGGTCGTCTATCCGATGGGTATTAGACTTTCCCCGCTGGTCTACTTCGGCCAGTCTTACCGCCAAATCATCCAATCCTGTTACCCCCTGTATTTGCTGGTCACTACCCGTATATCGGTCACGAACCCGCCATATTTCGTTTGCAAAGCGTCCCGCTCAGCCACGGATATTTGATATCCGCAATTTTCTCCGTGTATCCAGTCTGCTATTCTGGGATCGTCTCCGGCTGGTGCAAAAACGCAAAGGGAAACTTCGCGCCCGATGTGGTCTTTTTTGGCTGCGTTATCGGCTCATATCCAGTCCAGGCATCCAGCAGCTTGAAGATCAGGTATCCGTACCCGGGCCGTATTGTATCGGTGTGCATTTGGCATATCCCACACCGCTCACCTCACAGGCCCAAGCTTCATAATCGTAGGCATTCCCGCTGGTACGCGGTTTTTTGCGCGAGCTGTCAATCCGGGGAAACAGGCTTTCATCGCTTTCCGGGTCCGTGCCGTCCATTGCGGCGGATGCGTTTGTGACCGTCTGAATTCGGCTGTCATTCTGAAACGCAAAGTCTGACGATCTCGTTTGCACCACCGTTCGCGGCCTGATGATATCTGACAGCGAGTGGAAAAGAATGTGGGAAAGCTATTTTGCCGACTTAAATATGAGGTGCGGAAACATCCCGGAAGAATATAAAAGAAAACACAATCTGCACGGAGTCCCCTTCCTGATCCCACCAATAACAGCTATAACTATGATGTGTCTTGCAGGGATGGATAATTATTTACGGTAATACAGCAAGCCAGACATGTGGACATCAAAATCGCGTTGGGGATTTATACACATCTCGACAAAAAGTTTAAGTGCAAAAACATGGACAAACTGGATGAATATCTAAAAAGGGATCCTGCAGTGAGATCCCAAGGAAGGCGCTACAAGGAGGTAAAAAACCCTGAAAATTAAAGAAGGTTAAAGCAGATCGAACACACGTTCTGACGAGCATTTGACAAGCATAACGCCCATTTTCAATGTAATTTCAGCCTATTTGGCACTTATTCAGACAAAAAACAAACCCATATGAATAGCTTCAAATCAGCTATTCATATGGGTTTGTAGATGTCGCATCTTTAGATATAGGATATCCTCAGCTTTTTCAAAAATCAAATCAGTGTATTCGAACTCTCACCTATTCTACCACAACGATACCTCTTAATCTACTAAAAGGGCGGAGCTTCTATAGCGTCACTCTGAACGGCCTGCCTTATTTTGTTCCCCGGTAATGACCGCTTGGGGTCTCATGCCCAGCCGTTCATACATTTTTCTCATGAGGTACAGTCTGCCCACGGGGGTAAACAGCATATAGACTCCGCCATGCTTTCCGGTCGTGTATTCCTTCAGCTCGGCAAAACCGCTGGTCACCATAAAGGCGTAGGGCATCAGCAGTTTTTTCGGCGTGCGGTAGGCAAAGCCCATTTCCACCAGCAGATAAGTAAACAGCTTTTCGGGGATATGCAGTTCCTTGGCAGTCTGGCGGATATTGGTCAGCACATTGGTATCTACCAAAGCGTTGTAGTATTCCGCTTTCGGCTGCAGATCGGCCAGCTTGGTTTCGATCTGTTTCAGCTCATGGAACAGCTTCGCGGCTGCATTGGGATTTGCCACAAGCTGTTCCAGCGTCTGCGGTGTGAGATATGCGCCGTGCTTGCGAATGGTCGGCAGTACGGTTTCCACGACCCATTTTTCAAAGTCCACGGCCGCCGGGAGCTTTGAGCGGATAATCAGCCGGTAAATGTCCGGCTCGGGGATAAAAAGCATCCTTTGCTGACGTCCTACCGAATCGGTAGTGCATCTCTCCACCGCCCTTTTGCAATGCCGCTGGACGTCACGGCTGGGGTTGCGGTATCCCAAAGCACCGGCCACATCGTTTCCGCAAAACAGAATGCTGCCGTCCTCATCCACGAGGGTTCGCACTCTGCCGAATTGGTCATTTTCAAAAATATGCAGTTCCATTTTGACACCTCTTTTCCCAAAAAGTAAAAGCAGAGCCGTTTTTGGCTCTGCTTTGGTATGTTCGCTATCGGATCGGCTGGCTTATGACGCTTTCAGCTTACGCACCTTGGGCTGGATAGGCTGTTCATATTCCAAGCCGCTTTTAAAGTAAATCATCAGGGCGTTTTCGTTTTTGACCTTGATGGTGTCGATGAGCTGGCGTACCAGCGCATCGTTATAGGTGTTGTAGTCGATTGGCTCCTGCTCTAAAAACTCGGCGCAGTCGCTGATTTTCTGTTCGATGCTGACCTGTGTTCCGCTTGCGGCTTTGTATTCCGTCAGCATATCGTGCAGGGCGCGGAGTTCGTCCGACATTGCCTTGAAGCTGCTCTCGTTTTCCCCCACCGTATGGCTGTCGATGCTTTGGTTGATCATTGCCAGCGTTTGCTCCTTCAGCTCCGCCATGCGCTGTTCCATCTGCTCCACATTGATTTGTCCGTCAACGCTCTCCCACATGGCGTGTTCCAGCTGTTCCATCACCAGCGGGATCAGGGACTGACGTTCTCCGGCTGTGGCTGAAATGGCCTCCATGATGGCAGTGTGGAGGCTTTCCTCGTCCAAGGTGACCGAGTCCTTGCAGTATTTGGTGCCGTAGTCCAGCCGCTTGTAGCACCGCCACACGATTTGCTTTTCGCCGCTGCGCTTTGTCCATGTCACCCGCTTATAGGGGGAGCCGCATTCGCCGCAGATCAGGATGTCGTTTAGGGCGTACAGGCTGCTGTATCGCCCCTGCTCGGTGACGCTTGCTTTGGTGACCTTGCGTTTGCTGACGCGGCGGGCGCTTTCCCTTTGCACCTGCTCGAATATCTCCCGGCTGACGATGGGGACATGATTGTTCTTGATATATATCTTGGGAAGCTCTCCGTTGTTTTTCTTGGATTTTTTGCTGATGGGGTCGGTGATATAGGTCTTTTGCAGGAGGACGTCGCCGCAGTAACGCTCGTTTCTCAGCAGCCCTCTGATGCTGGTGTCCGTCCATTGACCTTTTTTCGAGGGGGATGGGATACCCTCCCGATTGAGTGCGTCCATGATCCTGCCGACGCTTTCGCCTGCCAGATAGCTTTTATAAATCCGTTTCACAATCTCGGCTTCTTCGGGAATGATCTCCGGCTGACCGTTCCCGCCCTTGCGGTAGGCATATACCTTTGAGTAAGGGAAGTGGATTTTCCCCTCCTGCATTGCCATGCGCTTGCCCATCTTGATGTTCATGCTCATGGAGTTGAGTTCCTCTTGGGCGAGGCTGGCGAGGATGGTCAGCACCACCTCGCTGTTTTCCTCCAGCGTGTTGATGTTTTCCTTTTCGAACAGGACGCCCACGCCCATGGCTTTGAGCTTTCTGACATAGCCGATGCTGTCCAGGGTGTTTCGTGCAAACCGGCTGATGGACTTGGTGATGATGAGGTCGATTTTGCCCTTTTTGCAGTGGCGGTACATCCGCATAAAATCGGGCCGTTTCTCTGCTGAGGCGCCGGAGATGCCTTCGTCGGCATAGGTTCCGGCGAGGGTCCATTCCGGTGTTCTGAGGATCAGGTCGGTGTAGTAGCTTTTTTGCGCGTGGAAGCTGGTGAGCTGTTCTTCAAAGTCGGTGGATACACGGCTATAAGAGGCTACCCGCAGCTGACGGTGCTTATTCTTGAGGTTGCCCTTTCCCTCAGTGGCAGGGATCACAATGATTTCACGCTGTTGTTCACTCATTTGATACAGCTCCTTCCTTGATGATAATTCCGTTTTTAAGTACCAGTGCGGTTACCTTGTTATGTGAGATTTGGATGCCCTCGATTTTCTTGGCAAGGGTTTCGGCGGATAAGTCTTGGTTTCTGCGGACGATCTCCGCCTCCGGCTCATAAATTTGAAGCCGATTATCCACCAGCCGATAGCCGTATGGCGGGTTTGACGATACATAAGTGCCGCTTTGCATCCGCATCCGGTTTCCCTTTTTGCAGTTCTGAGAGATGCTGATGGATTCCTCCTGGGCGAACAGGGAGTAAAGGGTCAGCAGATTTTCGCCTGTGATTTTGGCGGTGTCAATGCCTTCCTTTTCAAAGTAGACCGTAACGCCGATGGACTTCAGCTCTCGGATCACGCTGATGGCATCCAAGGTGTTTCGTGCAAACCGGCTGGTGGACTTGGTAATGATGCGGTCGATTTTGCCTTTCTTGCAGTCAGAGAGCATTCTGTTAAAATCCTCTCTTTTTTCTGTGGATACTCCGGAGATGCCTTCGTCGGCGTAAATCTCCGCCAGACTCCAATCGCTGTTTTTCTCTATGAGTCTTTGGTAGTAGTTGACCTGTGTTGAGAAAGAATTGAGCTGGTCTGACGAGTCGCTGCTGACGCGGGCATATCCCGCCACCCGGAATTTTTGCGGGATTGTATCCGCGCTTGCTTTAATTCTTATAATTTCCCTTTCCGGCGTTAGGGCGCCGGAGCCCTGTGTTTGCAATGGATTCATGGCTTTTTCCTCCTTTCTTAGCACACAACACTACCACAATGATAGTTCAAAGTCTACAACATAATTCGTTTCAAAAGCATATTATGAGCGCAGCGAATAACAAGGTTCTCGTTGCGGTCAAAATCTTTGATTTTGGGTACCGTAGAGGTTCTTATACCCAATCTTACCAAAGATAGATGGGTGAGAGTTCATATTGCAGCGCTATGCGATGAGCGGCGGCGTCGGCAAGCTCACGGGTGATTTTCCCGCTGTCTAACAGGGCTTTCAGCATCTGCATCATCACGGCAAGCTGATTGCGTGTAATGGTATGTTCCAAAGCTGTGTTTGTCATCATAACTGCTCCCTTCATTAAAAAACGCCGAATCAAGCCCGACGCTGATTTTCAGTGCTTTATCTATTTTGGAAAGGTTCTCGATGCCCACGCTGCCGATATAGTCACGAAGCCGGGTGCGGTCAAGGGTGCGTATCTGTTCCAAAAGAACCATTGACCGTTTGCTGACGCCGTTTACATCCGTGATCGGCACATGGGTGGGCAGCGGCTTTTTAGGGCTGCCGGTGACGGCGGCCACAATGACGGTGGGACTGTGCCGGTTGCCGAGATTGTTTTGGATGATCAAAACGGGACGCACACCGCCTTGCTCGCATCCCACCACCGGGCTTAAATCTGCGTAGTAAATATCGCCCCGCAGAATGGGCTTTACTTGCTGATTCAAATACACACCTCTTTTCCTGCACCAGTTTTCTTAATGGCACAACAATAGGGACTGCTCTTCACTCGATTGGTCGCTTGCTTTGAGCAGGGCAATCCCCATTACTTCTGACATTAAGATTTTTCTTTACTGTGCTTAATTCGACACTACTTCCAAAGCACAAAATGGCGACAACTTAAACTGCGGTTAGCTATACCGCATCATGGGACTTTCACCCCCACCGGGTTCTCCGCTGGCTGCCCTCCTTTGCTGCGACGGTTTTATCACGCTCGGCTTTAGGACTGGACAGAAGTATCATTATAGGCTGACGGGGTCATTGCGAAACAGGCCGCCACAGCCTGTTTTTCGGTCGGACGGAAACCGCTTTGCACCTTATTTGGCCGTCTTTGATGGGCACAGGCAGAAAACAAACACGAACAAGTAAGAGTGATTTCGTTTTTTCTGCTGTTTCCCACAGGTGGTCTTGGCGCATCCCCGAGGTCGCTGCTCCGCTCGTCACGGAACCGTCAGCTAACGTATTTAGGTCATCAGATATGAAATTTTCAAGGAACAATGAGGGAACGAAAATAACCCCCTCACTACTTATCCGGTTTCGTGAGGGGGTTGCACGGAATTATTTTAAATATCCATCATTTTTTTAAGTTTTTTTAGCACCTTTATTTTGCGGTCATGGACGGTCATCGGTGGAATGTTGGTCTGCACTGACAGTTGGCGTTCACTCATGCTCTGAAAATATAGGGCATCAATCAGCGCTTTGTCCGATTCTGTAAGCTGGGAAATGCACCGGTGCAACTGCTCGGACATGAGCTTGTCCGTCACGATGTCCTCCACGCGTGGAGAGGTTAAATCGGGAATTGTTTCCTCGCCGTTTGTGCCCTCGGTATCCATGCTGCTGTAATAAACTACACCATGCTTGCCGTCCTTTTCTTCCAAATGCAGTGCGCGACGCTTCATGCGATAGTAGCAGAGATACACTTCCTCGGTTACCTCTACCAGATTCCCCGATATGCGAATACAATATTTCTTTTTGTCAGCCATTGTCATTTCCTCCGTTTTCTGAAATTTTGATAGTGAGTCAAAATGTCAGAAGCGGAGGAGAGCGGCAGCCCACCGAGCTGCCTAAAACAGCAAAAAAACGGCCGACCCTGTGCAATTGCACAAAGTCGGCCGCTCGGAGTTTCTCATTAAGAAGTCCGCGATAGGACGATCCGGGAGGAGGCTTGTCCTTCCTCTTACCGCAGAGTGTCTTTCGTACTCTGCGGTGAACAGACCGATATCGTCTAATCTGAAATCTGGTGTGTCGCCTCGGAGTGATGAAACATCGGAACATCTTAATGCTATTACGGTTATCAGCCATAGCATCCTCTCCTTTTCCATCTGATGATGGAGGGCACACCGGCAACGATCACGCTCCTTCTGCTTTTTCTATTCGATAGGTCAAACCAGCAGTCAAGCGGAATATCGCCGTGCCGATTGCTTTTGCACGAACCGTTTCATGCGGTGCATCCCGCCGAAACGGTCATATTGAATTGAGTGCAAAAGACGAATCCGTTTTGGATACTGCTTCCCGGCACAGCAAGAATATTTTTGCTGTGCCGCCAGACTGCTGATTTTCAGTTTTCCTGCCTTGTATAAGGTGAGTTTCGGTACCGCCAAAATGAAAACTACCATCTTTCCCACTCCTTTGTCTGATTTTTTATCGGTAAGCCTTTTGCCCCCTGAAAATATCAGCCGCAGGTCTCATGGCGGTAGCCATGGCGGTCGCATGAGTAAAAAATCTGTTGCTTTATGTCGAAAATCCAAATAATTTTTCTAATTCTTCCTCCTGCTCTTGGGAATATAGCCCCTTTGTATTGGAATAATGCCGAAGAGCAGAGTCGGTTGCTCTCATTCGGAGCAGCGACTCGATCAGATAAAAATTCAGCTCATTGTCATCACTCTCAAAGGCGAGCGCATGATCCGCAAGCCGATACACCTCAATGTGCATACCCAAGGTATGCAGCTCTGCCAGACAGAGCTTGACCATATCTAAAAACAGAAGATGGTAGTAGCTGGCTTTCGGCATCAGCCACAGGTCATGGTTATGGTTTGGCAGAAAGGTCCCTTTATAGAGGGTGAACGCTTTGCGGTAAGTTTCCATTTTTTCCTGCACGGATTTCTGCCCTTTTATCTCTGTGCATAGCTGCTCCAGCTGTACGATATCGGATTTAACAGAATAGCTTCGGTTCAGTTCATAGCCGCCGCTGTAGGAAACGATAAAAGGGGTAGGCGAAATGCAGGAAAACACCTTGCGGCAGCGGTAGACTACCCGCTTTACCGCAGTTCCCGGATCGTCCACCGGCTGATCCGGCCATAGATAATCTGCAATATCCCGCGTGGCAACATTGTGCTTGCGGTTCAGATAGAGGTAGGTGATCAGCTTACAGCACAGCGCGGACTTGATATCTTCTTCCGACATCTGTCCCATGGGCGTTATAACCTCCAGCCCACCGAAAAAGTTTAAGATGATTTCCTGCTCTGAAACCCCGGGATTGGAATGGTATTTGAGGCTTGCGGCTTTTAGCAGATTTAACTCCGTCAGCTCCGCCGCTGCCGCATAGGACAAGGCTTGGAGCAGACTGCTGTATTGCTTAAAGCGTTTGGGGTTGTCTACCCCGAGATATCCTGCCAGCTTTTTGTTGAGCGGCACTGCAATCAAACCGGAAATCTCCTGCTGTTTTAGAAAATCATATTCGCAGCGTTCCGTTTTGTGGAGACATGCAATGTCCACGATAACGATGGGGGTTTTATGGGTAAATGCCGCTTTCCAACGAGGAAACATTTCCATTTCAATACTCTGTAAATTATGAAGCTGTGGCGTAATGCCCGCCGCACACCACTCATAGGTGTTTGTGCCTACACCTAACTCCCAATCCGCCTCAATGATATATGCCCGATCCGCTTGATAAAAGGCGGCCGCTCGTCTGAGTATCTCACCCACAATATGCTCCGAGTCGCCATTCCCTAAAAGGTCGCGTTCAATTTCCTGTATTTCTTGCTCAAAGGCTGCCAAATATCTCTCTGCCTCAAGCGTATTTTCTAAAGTGCGTTCTATCATAAGTTCTTTTTTTCTCCTTCTCCTCATGAAAATGCGCAAAAAGGGCGGTGACTTCTAAAAAGCCACCGCCCTTTTGCGTTACAGCGCCTTGCGCCACAATATCATTGATTTACTTTTCCGGTACCTTCAGTACATCACCCGGATGGATGAGGGAAAACCGGCTCTTGTCGTTGAGTACCTCAAGCTCCTTCATGGTGCAGCCGTGCTTGTAGGCAATCAGCCAGAAGCTGTCGCCCTTTTGCACGATGTAGGCGCCGTACTTTCTGTTTTTCGGAACATCTGCGATCACGCCGTACCGGTCAAAGGTGTGGGTCGTGCCGTCAATATTTTTTGTGCCTGTAACGGCTTTGCCGTTTTGGTAGTACATCCGGCTGCCGCTGTCGTTCATCGTCCAGCCCTCGGCGGTGTCGATGCTGATGACAAGCTCTACAAAGCGCTTGAGCACCGCACTGACCTCGGCTCTGGTGGCCGCACCCTTCGGGTCGAAGCTGTTGTTGTTCTTGCCGCTGATGACGCCCGCCATCTGTACCTTTTTCACAGCGTCCTTTGCCCATGCACCGATTTTGGCATTGTCGGCAAAGGTGTTTTCTGCGTGAACCTTGGGCAGCGGGAAGCCGATGACTTTTGCATAGTTCGCCATAATCACCGCCATCTGCTCACGGGTGATGGACTGATCCGGGGCGAACAAGCCGCCGCCGATGCCCTTGACCACGCCGTTCTTTTCCGCCCATTCCACATAAGGCGCATAATAGGCGGTTGCTTTTACGTCAGTGAAGGTTCCGGATTTGTAGTTTGCCGGATCAACGCTCGCCAGCCGCCCAAGAGCGGTGACAAACATCCCCCGAGTCATGGCTCCATCGGGGCTGAAGCAGCCGTTTCCGGTGCCAGCCAAAATCCCACGAGCCACCACAAATTCGATGTCCTCTTTCGCCCAATGATCCTGAATGTCACTGAATACGGTCGGAGCCTTATAGCCCACGGCGTAGAGGGAGAAGTGTGTGGTAGAGCCGCGCAGAACCTCTGCCTTCGGGTCATAGCTGGAGCTCATGAGGAACTGGGGCTTGCCCTGTCCGTCGATGTAGACGAGATAGAGACCGCCTGCAGATTCGCCCGGCTGCAGCTGATATGGGATTTCTACGGTAACGCTGCCGCTTCCAAAGTCGGTGATAGTCTTTGCGCCGCCCTTGTAGGTGGCGGTAAGCCGGAACAGCGGACGGGCGCCTACCACAGCCTTGGCCTCGCCGGATAGCTTGGAAGTATCGGTGAGGCGGGTGGCGGTAAGCTGCACGTCAGCGTTCGCCTGCCGATTGATCTCCTGCACCGCCGCAAGGCTCAGACTGAGGGTGATGTCCGGACGCTCCAGTGCCAGCGAGAAGGTCTGCACCTTGTTGTCGATAATCTGCTTCTGGGTAACCTTGGGCAGATTGACCGTAAGGGAATTGACGCTCTGGCTGTTCGCCGCTACATTGATCTGCACAGCAATGCCGTTCGCCTGGGTGTTATTTCGCTTTGCTTCCTCTTGGGCTTTCTCAATGGCGGACTCCGCCGCACTCTTAGACACTGTGACCTCCGCGCCGCCCTTGCCATCACTGTTGGCCTTGATTTCTGTTTCCGCAGTGGTTGGCGCGTTGGGCTTGCTCTCAGACGGGGGGACGATGGTGGGCGGAGTGACTGTGGGGTTGCCACCACTGGAGGAACTGCCGCCTGTTGAGCTGGCAGAAACAGTCAGCGTTCCCTTGGTGTAGGTGATGGTATAGCTTCCGCTGTTTGCCACTGTACCGCCAGATATGGTGATGTCAAATTTTCCTGTGGTCTTTCCGTCAGTCGTTGTGCCTATTGTGGGTTCTCCGGTTACGGTATCGCCGTTCACAAGACCGATTGCTTGGTAAGTAAAGGTCGGCAGAGAGCTGCCCTTGGTCATAGACTTGTCATCGGCTTTTAGCTCAAGGCTTTTCTTTGCCACGGTTACGGTGTAGCTTGCGGTTGCCTCGGCATAGTCTGCGGTTTCAGCCGCCGTTGCGGTAATAGTGGTGCTGCCTTGCCCTACGATAGTGATTTCACCTGTGGTGACATTGACCGTTGCAACGCCTGTATCGCTGCTTGCATAGGAGATTGCGCCGTTTACCGTTGTCTGTGTCAAAGCGTTGATAAATTTGGAATCTCCGTAGGTCTTGATTACATTTGCATTTGCATAGGAAATATCCTGCGGTGTTTTTGCAGTATAGGTCACCGTTACTACAACATTATAATCGTTATAATTGGTTGCTTCTGTTACGGGAACCGATATTGTGCCTGTCTGTCCTGCGGTGCTTACAGGGGCAGTGTAGGTGAGTGTTGTTCCTGCAATGCTCATATCGGTCATTGTTACTGTGCCGTCTGCTGACGGTGTACCGTAGCTTGCGCCGTCTGGCAGGACAGGCAGAGATACCGTTGCGCCTGTTTCGCCTGTTGTATACACGCTTGTTGAAACAGCCGTTGTGCCTGTGTAGGCAATTTTATTGATGGTAATATTTCCGCTTACACCGCTTGCCGCAAGAGAGTACCAGCCTTTGTGTTCGCCGTCTAAGGCAACTGTCATAGCGGTGAAGTCATGAGTGCCTGCATTAGTATCTGCTGATGTACCGTCTGCCGTTGCGCTGACAGTATCGCCGTTTTCAATTCCCGTTAAAGTCAGTACCACATTGGCAAAGCTGTTGTCTTGGTCATAATCCTTGCTGACACCCGCGGATACTTTGGCGGTCAAGGTTTTTGCCGCAAGGGTTACACCTGTTACAGGGATAATTTGTGCATTCAAATTATCATCGCCGCCGAACTTGATATGCAAACCATTTTCACCACTTGCCACACCGCCAATAGAAATATCCTTGCCGTTGGTGTTGTAGCTCATGGTGTATGCGCCGTTGCCGCTGACATTTACCGCAGCACCCAATGGCTTTGTACCATAATATAGCCGTGCGGTTTTCGGTGCTAATGTAAATGTTGTCACCTGTGGGGCAGGGGTGTAGGTAACGGTCAGGGCTTCGCCGTAGGCAAGAGAGCTGTTTGTTACCATTACGCCGTTGTTAGGGTCTGTGTCTGCCTTTGTGATGGCAAAGGAGGTTTTTGCTGTTGCAGACTTATAGTTTTCGCTTTCCGCAATCTCTGCCTTTACCCAATAAGTGCCTGCTTGTGTTGGAACAGCGGCATTATAAGTGCCGTTTTCACTGTCACTGTAAGTATAGGTCGGTGTGCCGTAGGTTGCTGTTGCGGTAGGGGCATTTGCCGCACCACCGTAAGTCCAGCCTGCCAAGGTGAGATGAGAAATCACATTTTCCGCCTTGTTGATGGTGTAATCCCCAAGGCTCAAATCGGTTACACTGTTGTAGACTGCATTGCCTGCAATATCCACGGTAACGGCGTATGTACCTGCATTGGTCGGGGCAGTGGTGCTGCCGCCATATTTCACCGTGATGTCACCCAAGTTCTTGTTGTCCTTTGCCGTTACGGTGACAGGCTGTTGACTTCCGTTATAGTCCACAGGGGTCAAAGAATAGGAAAGGTCGCTTACAGTGGGAGTTGTTTTGATAAATCCTGCAATCACCACTTCTGCATTTGCACTGGCAAGCACAGCTCCGCTTGCCTTGACACGGACATGGTATGTGCCGTCTGCAAGCCCTGTCACGGTTGTACCTGTGATTGCCGTCCAATCGGTGGCGGTGGAGAGCTTGTACTCCATTGTAGTTTTTACGCCTGTGATTTTGCCGTCGTTCAAGGCAGCGGTTTCATCGGTTTTGCCAATGCCTGATGGGGTGGCTGCTTGTGTAACGGTGATGGTCTGCGCCGCACTGTCCGTGGTGGTTGTGCCGTTACCCTTTTTCACCACCTGTATGCCGTTTGTAGTTGTAACGCCGCTTGCAATGGTTGCGGTTGCGCCTGTAAAGTCTGTCCATGCAGAACCGCCGTCGGTACTGTATTTATAGCTTTCGCCGGCAGTTAAGCCGGACAGTGTGCCGCTGTCATGCCCTGTGGCGGTGAAGGTGGCAGTTGGGGTTGTTTCGGGGGTGGTTTTTTTCTTTACCTTGATTTCATTGTTTTCAAAATAGGCTTCGTTGCCCTCGGCACCCGTACCCACCAGCTTGATTTTTGCAAGGTCGCCCTGCACCGCCTCGGTGGCGATGGTGGGGCTGTTCGTCACGTCATAGCCTGCGGGCAGGTTTACACAGACGCTGCCGTCCGCACCGCTCAAATCATCGCCGATAACAAACTTATCCACACCGTTTGATACAGCGGTTGTACCGCCGTTGATGATAATGCCGCCTGTGCCGCTGCCGATTGTGGCATTGCCGCCCACGGTGACGGAGGAACCCGAGCCCACGGTAACGTCGTCGCTGCTTTCATTGGTGTTGAGTCTGCCGCCGCCGTAGAGATTTGTCACCGTGCCGCCGCTAACGGACACTGTGGCGGAATTGGTCACATTTGCGCTGTAGCCGCCGCCGTAGAGGGTTGTCACCGTGCCGCCGCTAACGGTGACATCGGTGCTGTCAACGGTGGCTGTGCCGGTTCCGGCGTAGCTGCCGCCGTAGACATTTTGGACCGTGCCGCCGTTGATGGAGACGGTGGCTTTGCCGGTCACGCCGGCTATGACGCTGCTTGTGAAGCCACCGCCGTAAACGGAGGTTGTGACCTCGGCCGAGCCGCTTATGGTGACAGTGGTGCTGTTCACGGTAGCGTCGCCGGTGCCTTCTTGGTTGTCGTAGACGTAGCCGCCGCCGTAGACGCAGCGGACCGTGCCACCGGAAACGGTGACGGAGGTGTTGCCCGCCTTCGCACCGTAGCCGCCGCCGTGGATGTCGTCGACCGTGCCGCCGGTCATGGTAATTTTGGTGTCGCCGTTGAGGGCAGACGTACCGCCGCCGAAAATGTCATAGCCAGACAGGTCGTAGCCAACGGCGGTGGGGGCGGTGTCACCGATTTGCAGATATTCCTCGTTCCCAATCGTGCCGTTGCCGTCCTTGTCGTAGAGGATATTGGTATAATCTGCTGTAGTGCCCGCCACAATTATAATTTCCGCACCGTTGGCGTAGATTTTTTCTCCGTTTGTGTTTACCTCGGGGGTGGGCTTTTCCCTTACCCTGATGGTATTGTCCACACTATAAAAATAAGCTTCGTTGCCCTTGGCACCCGTACCCACCAGCTTGATTTTCGCCAGGTCTGTTCGTTCCGCATCGGTGGCAATGGTGCCGCTGGTGTAGCCCTCGGGCAGGTTTACGCAGACGCTGTCGGCATCACCGCTCAAATCATCGCCGATAACGAAGCTGGCCACGCCGATTGTGCGGCTACCGCCGTTGATGGCGATGCCGCCGCTTGTGCCGCTGCCGATTTTCGCCCCGCCGCCCACAGTGACGGTTTTGCTGCCGGTCACAGCTGCACCTTTGCCGCTGCCGCCGTAGAGGAGGGAGACCTCGCCGCCGGAGACGGTGACAGACGTGCTGCTCACTGTTGCGCCGTCGCCGTTGCCGCCGCCGTAGAGGTAGTACGCCTTGCCGCCGGTTATGGTAATTTCGGTGCCGCCGCTGACCCGGGCGCCGTTGCCGCCGCCGTAGATTTTGTCGACCTGGCCGCCCAGCATGGTAATTTGGGTGTTGCCGGTGAGGGCGGACGTACCGCCGCCGTAGATGCTCCATCCGGACAGTTTATTGCCAACAGTGGTGCCGTCTGTGGTGCTGCCAATGTTGGGGTTGAAAATAAGTTCGCCGCTGTCAATCTGTCCGTCGCCGTCGCTGTCAATATAAATAACGGTTTTGGTGTTATCGCTACTACCCTCCGCCAAAATCAGCGCCGCGCCGTTGGCGTAGATATTGCTGCCGCTCACCGTGGGGGTGGGGGTTGCTCTCGGCGCCATCAGCATTGCCGGCGCACCCTTGCAAAGGCTTAAATCGGCATTTTCCGCACTGCAAACAGGGCAGTCGGGGTCAATACTTTCCTCCACTGCATTTTCTTCATCTGCAAGGGTGCATTTGGTTTGGCAGGTGCACTCCTGCTTTTGCTGTTCTACTCCCTTGCAAAGGCTTAAATCGGCATTTTCCGCGCCGCAAACAGGGCAGTCGGGGTCAATACTTTCCTCCACTGCATTTTCTTCATCTGCAAGGGTGCATTTGGTTTCGCAGGTACATTCCTCCTGCTTTTCCTGCTCTATTCCCTCGCAAAGGGTTAAATCGGCATTTTTCGCACTGCAAACAGGGCAAGCGGGGTTAATGACACCCTCTGTACAGAGGGTGTCGCAGACACATGAGTCTGTGATAATTTCCTCCTGCTTGGGTGGATTGCACAGCTCACAGGTATGGGTGCAGTCCGCACCCTCTATGGCTTCCACATAGCCGCAGGTATCGTCATGCTTATGAGGGCAGTCCAAGACCTCTGTAATGCAGTCGGTTTCCTCACTGCACACATGGGTACACTCCGTAGGCTCGCTTTCCTCTGCATCGGACGGACTTGCTGTATTATCCGATACGCTGTCCTGCTCGGCGTAGCAGTCCGCCGTGTGGGTATGCCCGCAGGGCTGGCCCTCTACGGCCTGCTGATAGCCGCATTCGGCGGTATGTACCGGGTGGTGTCCGCACTGGGTGTCCGGTACTTCCGCCGCAAATGCCGTCTGGGGCATCAGTGTAAACACCATGCAGACGGACAGCGCCGCCGCGGCCAGCCGTGACACGGGGCGGTGGGACGTTTTAAACGCCTTGCCCTTTGACGGACCTTGACTCTTTGCCATCCGTTCCCGGCAGACGGTCAACCGCTGGGAAAAAGCCGCTTTAAATTTTCTCACGGCCTGCCATGCTCTGGCAGACTGCTTTACAGTCCATTCCACCAGAGCCGCACCGCCAAACAATAGGAACAGGGCAAGCAGTGCAAAGGGCTTGAGCCACCTGTGTGCTTTTCCTGTTTGAACGATATGACGTATCATTTTGTCAAACATATCATGGTCTCCTTCATTTGCTCACTTCTTTTTTGGGCAGCGGCAGAACCCCGCCGTAGCTTATGAAAGGATGTATATTCACAGTACCGGCAGAGCCATCCGGCTGCCGGTCTGAATCATTGGGTAAAAGCTGCGCCTTGGCAGTTTAGAGCCGCCTTATTTTTGTACATTTCCCGATCGGCACGGATAAAGGCGTTCTCTATGCTCTCCTCCTGTTGGGTAAAGGCATAGCCGGAGGCGACGGAGATCGGCATATCCAGTTTAGCTGACACCTGTTTCATCTCCGCCGACAGATCTGCCAGCAGTATCTCGGTCTGTTCCGGTGAGCTGTCCTGCAAAATCACGGTAAATTCGTCCCCACCAATCCGAAACAGCTGCTCTGTCACTTCTGAGAAAACAGTGCGGAGGGCATCCGCTACGCGGCGCAGCGCAATGTCTCCGGCATGATGTCCGAAACGGTCGTTGATCTGCTTAAAGCGATTGCAGTCCAGCATGACACAGCAGATCGCCTGCCCTCCATGCTCCCGCTCCCGCTCCAATGTGTTTACTCGTTCCACATAGGCAGCCCGATTGTAAAGGCCGGTCAGGGCATCCAGATACACAAGCTGGAACAGGCGTTTTTCCTGCTCCAGACGTTCGTTTTGCCTTTGAATATGCAGGGTTTTGCGAATGGACTGCAAAAACACCGCATAGCAGGCCAGCACCACGGCGGCAAACACCAGCCAGCTGGGGGCATATTCCAGGCGCTGCACCATGGGCTTGGGGTAGGCGGCAAAAAATATGAGGGCAAAATAGATCAGGACGGTGCAGAACGCCATCATCCCCCAGCCGGAGTCCACTGTGTCCAACAGGATGTAGTAGGTGCGCAGGTGTTTATGCCCGGATGCCAACAGGAGCAAAAACAAGGCAACAATCACCACAAATGCCCAGATCGACCCGCCTTGGAACAGGATGCCCACATACCGCCCGATGAAGGCGATCATGAGGGTCACAGTGTCCACAAAACAGAAGGTCAGCAAAAACCGGCTGCCCTTGTGGCGGGACAGCCCCAGAAACAGCAGGAAGCTGGGCACGGTCATGAAAATGGCCGCCGCCAATGAGGCAGGGATCTCCCAAAGGTAGACTCCCGCGAAATAGGAAAGCAGAATGACCCCGCATCCGATATACAGCAACATGCGGTATAAAAGCGTATTCTTTTTCATCTGAAAAATCATGGAATAAATGAGCAGGTCAAAAAAGATAACCGCCATATCCGTCAGAACGGAAAAAATCTCCTCCAAAAAATCACTCTCTCCAAAGGTATAATTTTTCTCCTCGTTACCGTTCCGCTCCCTTGCGATCATCGGTATCAGAGCATCCTGTTGCTTTTTAAAGCCGCGGATTTGGATAGCAGCATTTTCCAACGTCGTCCGCAACATCCTTTTGCCATCCGAAGTCGGCGTACCGGCAGTACCAGCACTCCCGCACATCGACCGGCCTGATCCGCCGCCTTTTCCAGCATTCGCACACCTGCCCCGGCAGGATATGCTCCTGACCCGGATGGGCAGTATCTGTTCTCTTTTTCACCGGCACACCGCCTTTCCCGTCGCATACCGCTTGGCTTACAGCCTTCTCTAATGTTTACGCTTTATCACCTCACTGACCACAAATGTGTTGATAAAAGGTTACACCTTTCATCACTTGGGCGGTTTCGGACTTTTGGATATGAAACCGCCCTTTTGCCATGCAAAAAAGCCATGGAACTGCCATCAATCAAATTTGACGGTAAGTTGTACTTTTTGTTATAATATAATGTAATTATGCCAGCCGCCGTTTTTAGTCGGCGAAGCCGATTTTACGCATTTCATTATATAATAATTTGGAGTGTTTGTGGGGCTGTGCGCATAAACGACATAAAATTGCGCATATTTGACATTCTGATTGCAAATATACCGGGAAAGAGGGCGATACCTGATGCTGCAAATCGCCATATGCGATGATGAGATCAAGGAGCTGGAACACACCTGTGCACTGCTGGAGCGATACCGTGAGCAGCGGCCGGAGCTGGACATTTCCCTGCGGAAATTTGCCAGCAGCTACGATCTGCTGGAGGCCATCGATGTGCGGGGACGGTTTGACCTGTACCTGCTGGATGTTCTCATGCCGAATGTCAACGGAATTGAAGCAGGCGCGGCCATTCGGCAAAGGGACGGGACCGCCGTCCTCATCTACCTGACCTCCTCCCCGGACTATGCGCTGGCATCCTATCAGGTGGAAGCCCAAGGGTATTTGCTCAAGCCGTTTTCCGAACAGGAGCTTTTTCAGTGCCTGAATAAAGCCGTGGAGCGGCTGGATGCGGAAGATGCAAAGCGGCTGCGGGTGAATACAGAGCATGGCATTGAGGCGATCCCATTTTGCAGGCTTGCCTATGCGGAAACCTGCAACCGCCGCCTGTACTGCCATCTGACGGATGGGAGTACGGTGGAGAGCCTGACGCTGCGGGGACGGTTTGAGGAAATCGTCCAGCCGCTGTGCGGGGATGGGCGGTTTGTACAGACCGCCGCCGCCTTCATCGTGAATATGCAGCATATCCGCTCGGTAGCCGCAAAGGGCTTTGTCATGACAGACGGGGTCGAGGCGCCGATTTCCCGAGCCTTTGCCAAGGCGCGGAAAACATATCTGAATTACCTGCTGGAAAGGGGGATGGAGGAATGAATATCGAATATGCATATGCAGCCCAAACCGTGCTGCGCCAGCTGGTGGCCAACGGCTTTCCTGTTGCCTTGATTTTTGCCATGTCGCGCTTTAAGTGCAGCCGCAAGACTGCATGGCTCTTTTTTGCGATGATCGCCGTGCTTGGCACAGTGGTCAATTCCGCCCTCATTTTCACCGTCGGCTCTGAGCGGATGAAGCAGGTCTACGCGTTGGTGCTGCTGATTCCCAGCCTGCTGTTTCTGCTGTTTACCACAAAGGACAGACCTTCTCAGCTCCTGTTCAACTTTTTTACAGCGATCAATGTCTTTTACCTCACCTCTATCCTCTCTCATTTCCTGCTGGGCGGGGCGCTGGACAGAGAGGACGTTCTGATTTGGCAGGATGCTTTGGTAAGGGGTGCTTTCTTTTCGGTCATCCTCTATTTGTTCGTGCGGTATCTGCGGGAGCCCTATCAGTTTTTAGCGGAGCATATGAGGAAAAGCAGCTGGCGGGTGCTCTCTGTGATCCCTATGCTGTTTTTTGCTCTGGTGATGTTTTTGGGACTGTATCCCCATGTACGCACCGATAATCTGCCGGGCGTTGCCTTCCTGTATGTGATACTCGGCTTCGTCTATTTCATCATTTATCAGGTGTTCCACAGCACCTATTCTCTATTGAAAATTCAAAACGACAACGACTCCTTAATGTCTCAGGTGCGGGCAATGGAGCGGCATGCGGAAATGCTTCGCCAAAGCAATGAACAGGTGCGAATCTACCGCCACGATATGCGCCACTACATAGCCGAAGTCACCACACTGCTGCAAGCGGGGGACACGGCGGCGGCTCTTAGGGTGCTTGGGAGCTTCGATGAGCTGAACCAAAAGACCGTTCTGCCGAATTACTGCGACAATCCCACCGTCAATGCCATCCTTGCCTATCACCTCCGGCAAGCGGAGGATGCGGGAATCCGGGTCGAAGCAGAGTGCTATGTACCCGCAGAGCTGCCGGTGGAAGCGGCGGAACTGGCGATGGTACTGGCGAATGCACTGGAAAATGCCATCCATGCCTGCGGCAAGCTGCCGGCAGATAGAGAAAAGAGAATTGCTGTACGGATTTTGCATATGCCCCATCTTGTGCTGGAGGTGGTCAACACCTATGGCGGCGAGGTGCGGTTTGACAATGAGGACCTGCCGGAAGCCCAAGAGAGCGGCCATGGGATCGGCACTCGGAGCATCGCCGCTTTTGCGGAAAAGTACGGTGCAGTGCTTGATTATCAGGCAGATGAAACCATGTTCCGACTCCGTCTGCTGGTAAACAACTCCTAACATACGGGCCGCTGTAAACCCAAAGGACGCCTCATGGCTTTTTCTTCCTTCTTTCGGCTTGTAGGTGGATACCCCGCTGGCGAAGCTTGCAGTATACCGCACCCAGCGCCATATCACATCTGGCGGCCAGCTCGCCGCCGCTGATTTCTCCGCTGCGCCAAGAAGCATAGAGGGACTCAAAATCAGGCGGGCCTTCCGAATCGCACGCCCCGCGCTTTGGCGGCGGCGATCGCTTCGGCCTGCCGCTGGTGAATGTTTTCTCGTTCACTCTGCGCCACATAGGACAGAAGCTGAAGTACAATGTCGGCAATGAGCGTCCCTGTCAAGTCCCGATGAACGCCGGTGTCTAACAGCGGCATATCCAGCACTCGGATGTCCGCCCGGATTTCTTTGGTGATCATCCGCCACTGCTCTAAAATTTCATCATAGTTCCTGCCCAGCCGGTCGATGCTCCCCACAATCAGGAGGTCGCCCGGCTTCAATTTTTTTATGAGCCGCTTATAGGCGGGTCTATCAAAGTTCTTGCCGCTCTGCTTGTCCGTAAACAGGTTCTTCTGTGGAATTTCCCAGACAGATAGGGCTATCCACTGCCTGTCCTCGTTCTGTTCGCGGGTGGATACTCGGATATATCCGTAAGTTTGTTTGTTGTCCATATTTTTTCTCCTTCACAATGGTTTTTTTCCATTGTAACGGGCGGGAAGAATGGACAAAACAAGATCGGCGATATCGTGTTTCATATTGGGGACGGCGGTTTGGTTCAGCTTCACCTGCCGGATTGCGGAGTTGCAAGCAGAAAGCGGACAAAAAGGAGTAGCCCTGTTGTTCTTTTTCTGTGATAAATATTTCTTAGAGTGAGCAGTTCTGGCGGGTTCACCATGAACCGCAGCTGGGTTCTCGTCGTCGCAAACTGCGCTCTGTTCGTTTCGCCGCAAGCGGCAAAAGCTCACACGCTCCGTTGCTCCTCCTCTCCCCACAAAGTCTTGCGACTTTGCGGGGACCCCATTTAGGCGCAGCTTCCCCTTGGCGGGAGACTGCGGATTTTTGATGCTCTGCGGCTATTTCAAAATAAGGCGGTTGCTGGTGTGGCTGCCGTTTTCCCGATAGCGTGTTTCCTTTTCCACCAGTCCGGCGTTGGTGAGGTCATGAAGGGCGCGCTTGACAGTGCTTCGGGAGAGGTTCAGGTCTTTGGCGATGGTGTTCACCGCAGGCCAGCAGTCCTGTCCCACACCCGCACGGTCACGGAGGTACATATAAACAGCTCTCGCCCGATGGGGAAGCTCATCGGGCGAGGCTTTGTAGAGATGATTAAAATAGCTCATACGGCTTGCTCCTAACATTTAAGTTTTGACATGGGTACGGCGGCGGGGCTGCTCCTGTTCTACCACAGGGGTGTGCAGTGTTCCGGTGCCTGTGGGCGGCTCCAGTATCTCGCCGGTGCTTTCATCCACCGCAATGCAGGCAAGGTGCTTGCGAATGATGTTTTCCTCCAGCGTCTGCCTGTCGGCGTAGGACACCTTGCGGTGGGCGCGCTCCGAAACGGTGTAAACGCCGTCAAAGACAATTCCCCAATCAAGGAACAGCCGCAGCTTGGTTTTCATGGGGTGGGTGCCTGTTTTCATCACCACAAAGTTGCCCTTGGGAATGGATTTCAGCTCATCGGCGGTCATGAGAGGGCGCTCCATCATTTGCAGGGATTGGCTGGGGTCATTCTTGCCCCGGCTCACGCTGCCAGACATGACAGTGCGAGAACCCAATGCCTTGGACAGTACCTCGGCGGTCTGGCTGTTGGGGGCAAAGCCGCCGAAGATGGTGTCCTGGCAGTTGTCCACAATGATTTCCGAGCCCTCCTTGCCGTAGTTTTTCTCCAGCTGTCCAAAGGACTGGATGATTGGCACCATCATCAGGCGGCGGGAGCGGCTGGCGGAAAAAATCAGCTCCAGCGACTGGATGGCGGGCAGCGTACCCAGCTCATCGCAGTAGAACACCACGCGGTTGCGGAGCTTGCCGCCGTTTTCGTCAGCCACCGCAAGGATTTCACGGTAGAGCTGCTGAATCATCAAGGAGACCATGAAATACTTGGTTAGATCTTCTTCGGGTAAGACGATGAACAGCGCTGACTTCTCCTTGCAGAACTTTTCCGCGTCAATGGCGGTGTCAAAGCACAAAATCTGCTCCATCTCGGAGTCGAGGAAGGAGTTCAGGCGGGAGAGGATGGTGGATAGGACCGACATCATGGCCTGCTCTGCGGAGTTGAGGACGGCACCTGCAAACCAGCGGGTTTTGTGATCCGTGGGCAGCTTGTCCATGAGCAGCTGGAACTGGCTTTTGCCTTTGACCTTGCTGGGGGGCAATCAAGTCCTGCACCAGCTTAAACACACTGACAATGTGACGGCAGTCCACCTTTTTGCCATCCACCTCGGCAGGGGGCAGATATTCCGCAACCAGCAGAATGACCGAGGTGAGCAGTCCCTCGGCAGCATCATAGAAAAACTGGTTTTGCCCGAAGTTTTCATCCCCGGCATTGACGATGGTCTTGGCAATGATTTTTGCATACTTCTCCGCCTTTGCCTTTGATACCAAATCGGTTTCATCAGCAAGGTACTTGTCCATGTAAGCGTTGACCAGATGGAGCATATTGTTGCCGTCGCTGCGGGTGGGATTGCGCAGGTCAATGACCGCCACATGGTAGCCGTAGTGGTTGCGGGCAATAGCTCCGTAGTTGCGGTAGAGGTCGCCCTTGGTGTCGGTGGTCAAAAAGCTCATGCCGCTGGCACAGGCATATTCAAGGTTGGGATACAAAAAGAATGCCGTCTTGCCCACGCCGGATGCACCGATCATGAGACAGTGGACATCATCGGTGTCCACCAGCGCAGTGACGGCGTTTTTCTTTCCTGTGCTGCCGAGGATCAGCCCTTGCTGTCTGGCGGATGGACAGTTTTCACCCTTTCGCCACTCCTTGGGTGTGAATGGGATATGCTGATAGGTGCTTTTGATCTCCTGCTTGGTGGCAAAGCGCGCCGTACCGTGCTGACCGTCGCCCACGGTGCGGGACTTGATGCCGTTTAGGGTGTAGTAGTGGGCCAGCAGGGATAAGCCGCCGATGACTGCAAACATCACAGCACCGGCAGCGATGAGCATAAAAACAGGTTCGTTCATGGTGTGTTCCTTTCCATTTGTGATGTTTTAAGATGAGTAAGGCATGGACACCCACTGGGGATGCCCATGCCTGTTTTTATCCCATCGCCATTACCTGGCACTGCCGCTGCTCCTGCTTTTGCTGATGCTGTTCCACCAAAATCACCGCTTTGAGGCAATGAGTAGCGATGGATTCATAATGCTCCGCCAGCCGCTCTTTTTCTGCGGCGGTCAGTACACGGTCAAAGCCACGCAGGGACATAATGTCCTGCTCCAAAACATTCAGCCGCGTTTGAAACTGCCCGCGATTTTCATAGGTCTTGCAGCCATGGAACAGCCGCGCTTGTACAGTATCAAGGTTGCGGCAGTGTCCGGCTTGGTGATACGCCTTGGCTGCGGCAGACACTGAGCGGCACAGCATATCCTTTAGGCTGTCCTCCGATTCGGCAAAGCTGCCGGCGTGCAGATGCCTGCGGACATTCAAAAGCTCCGCCGAAAGAATATCGGCGGAGCAATCGGTCTTGTCGCTGCGCAGGGCATTTCGCAGCTCGGAACAGACCGCATCCCGAATGAGATGCTGGGGATGCGGCTCGGCGGGAATCGCCGTCAGCCCATGAGCTGCCTTGATATCCTCGTTCCAATCCTTAAATTTGGACCTTGCTCTGCCGCACTGGATCAGCTTATCAGAGAACAGGTCATAGTATTTTTCGCAGGATTCATACAGGAGCTTCTGCTTGGCAAAGAAGGACACCACCTCACGGTCAATGAGCCTGCTTTTGACAAGGTAGGCGTACACCCGGCGCATATCGGTGTGGGCGGTCGGCAGCGCAAAGGGCTTTTTCGGCTCCGGCTTTTTTTGATCCGCAGGCTGATAGCTCTGCCCCTGCTGCCCGCCCAGCAGCATGGTCACCGCTTCGGGAAAGGTGAGGTTATAAAACTGCCGCACAAAATCAATGGCGTAACCGCCTTTCTCCACGGCATGGTCGTACCACTCGTTGCCACGGACGGTGATGCTGTGGTCTGAGACAAGCCTTTTTTCTCTGCCGCTGGCAATCAGCTTTTCACCCTGTCTGCTTAAAAAATCCACAAGGTCAACATTGTTGGCCCGGTGTTTTTGTTCGTCTGTAAAATGTACATAGCTTCCCATGGTGACCTCCTTTAACTGTTGCGGCTGCCCTTGCGGTGAAAAAGCGCCATCCTTTTTACAGGACGGCGCTGGTTAGATGTTATATTCACTTTGGGTGGCAGTGGCTTCGTGATCTGTTTTTGCTTATTCATGAGATTCCTCCGGTTTTATAGTGTGTGCATAGTCTGTTCGTGATCATCTCGGGCATGGCCCTGCGCCTGCTTTTTAGCGCGGATTTTTTGCATCAGCTTCCGGTCGGCGTGTTGGTTTGGCGGCATTCGTGCCGGGGCTGTGTCGCCCATGATGCGGCTCATATGATGAAGCAGTCTGGTTGCCGCCAGCATGACGGAGGGGTCTTTGTATTCGTCCATGTGGTCGAGGAAAAATTGGGCGTAGATATTGCCCTGTGTCGCTGACAGCGTAAACCATTTGGCGGCGGTTTCTTTGTCCCTTGGAACTTCCTTGCCCATGAGATAGAGCTTACCGAGGGTGTATTGTGCGTATTGGTTGCCCCGGCCGCCCTCTCTTGCCCCTTTGGGGCAATTCACCTTGTGTTCGGCAGCGGCGGTCAGATAGCGGATTGCCGCGTCTATATCTTTAGGGGCGTCCTCTCCGGTGAGGTAAATCTTGCCCAGCCGGTACTGTGCGAATTGGTTTTGCTGTACTGCCGCTCTGCTTAGAAATTCAATCGCTTTGGTAATATCCTTCGGAACATCTTCCCCCTTGAGATAAAGGATGCCGAGGGCATACTGTGCATATTGATTTTTCTTTTCTGCGGCAAAGTCCAGCCAACGAATTGCCTCATCCACATCCTTGAGGACACCCTCGCCGCCGAGGTAGAGCTTGCCGAGACGGTATGCGGCATAGTCGTTGTCCTGTGCCGCAGACAATTTATAGAGCCGCACCGCTTCCGCAGTATTTTGAGGGACAAACTGACCTTTCTCATAGAGCTTGCCGAGAAAATATTGTGCATAAGGGTTTTCGGATGCTGCCGCCTGCTTGAGAAATACCAGTGCCTTTTCCACCTCCTGTGGACTGGAGGTTTCATCCGAGAGAATGAGCTTGGCAAGCTGGTAGCAAGCAAAGGGATTGCCCACCGCTGCGGCTTTTTCAAAGTATTCTTTTGCTGTCGCCTCATCTTTTTCTGTGCCAACGCCGTTCAGTAACATCCAGCCGAGGCGGTACTGCAATTTATCATCATGGCTCTGCTTTTCCAATGCGGTAAAGCCGGTAAAGGCATCTGCAAAGTGCTTGTCGGAATCAGCGTTGTTTTTTGCACACCCGATTCCATCACGGAACATCTTGCCCAGCTCAAAGCTGGCATAGGGAAAGGACTGGTTTGCCGAGCGGGTGTAGAGATCAAAGGCGGTTTCAAAACTTTGCTCCACACCGTTGCCGCGGTAGTAAAGACCGCCGAGGGAATATTCGGCGTACTTATATTTTTCGTTGGCTGACAGGGTCAGCCAGTGAGCCGCCGTAGCATAGCTTTGCTCTGTACCAAGTCCTGCGGCATACATTTTGCCGATACGGTACTGGGTGTACTTCCAAGGGCTTTCGGATTCTGCGGCGTGAAAGGCGGCAAGCCCCTTGGCGTACCACTGGTGGGCAGCATCGGCATCCGCATCACAGCCAAGACCGTCAGCGCACATTCTGCCAAGGTCGCACATGGCGAGAGGATTATCCTGCTCCGCTTCCGTGAGGAGCATTTTACGAGCCTGCTCAAAATCTTGGGCAATACCGTTTTCTTCATCACCGAAAAGATATTGCTTTGCCAACTTGTAGTCCTCCGTCCACCAGTTGGGGCGTTTACTTCTGCGGTCGTGTAAGGGCTGCTCACTGCCTTGTTCTGTATCACACTCCGGCTCAACCGCATCGTCCTCCATCAGTGGCGGCGGTGCAGTGTCATCGGCAGTCGAATCCGGCACGGTCATTTCTGCGGCGACTGATTCCTCAAAGGTGAACGCACCGTCCGAGAGTGCCAACGCTTCCTTGATGACCATGTTGCGAATGGATTTGAAATCCTCACACTTGGAAAGCGGGAGCGGCTCTGCCGCCTTGTCACTGTAAAAATGATTGATCTGTCCTTTGACCTCTTGCCACAGCCGATAGGTTTCTGCCACACGTTCGTCACGAGCCAGCTCGTCCACAATTTCATCCACCACATTTTTCAGCTCGGCTTTCAGATAGCCATACTGCTTTCTGCCGGTGGTATGGGTTAGCTTTTCCGTAAGGTGTGCGATGAGCTGCTCAATTTTTTCATTCTGTAAGGTGCCGCTCTGCATCTGCACCAACAGCTCCCGCAGAGCTGTGCGGGACTGCTCGGTGAGGTCATCCCGGCGCTGGGTCTTTTCTCCGTAGAGCGGGATCAGCTCCCACCGAAAGATTTCCGTTGCAAGAGCTGATTTCATTTTGCGTATCCCCGGCTTGGTGAGGTAGCCCTCATTGGGATTTGCGCTGTAGCAGACCATGTGGACATGGGGATGGTGGCTTTCGTTGTGGAACGCAACATACCATTTCAGATGGTCGGGGTGGATTTTAAGGCTTTCCGCAAGCTCCAGCGCCTTGGAGGAGAGCAGGGCTTTCCATGCAAATGCACTTTCGTATCCAAACTTCTCCGCATCCTCCCGGCGCAATGAAATAATCGGCGTCCACACGTTGCCTGTGTGCGCCGACACTTCACTTGCAACCTGTTCCAGCACCAGCTTCTCATCGCCTGCGGTGAACAGCCCATGGCTGTCCAGCTTTTCCACCCGAGGACGGTTGGCAATATAGTCGAGGTATTTTTCTCTGCCGCCGATCTGCTCAATATGCTGCTCCAGCGTGGCAGTGATAAACTCAGAAGCATTTTCACGGTTTGGCAGGGCAAGGTAGTCCTCATATTCCAGCGACTCCTTGCTGTCGGGAAACTCACGGAGGATTTGTGCGATGAGCGACTGCTGTTTTTTTGTGCTGCGCCAAAGTCCGTGATTGACCGTCATCTTGTCTACGCCATCACGGGTAGCAATGTATTTCACCAAATGGTTAAGGTGTGCGGCGGCTTTGCCGCCCTTGAGGTATCCGTTTTTAATGACCAGCCGTGCCATCAGCTATCCGCACCCTGTTGGAACTGCACTGCATCCTCCAGCTTGATCTTACCCTTGGTCTTTTTCACCTCGGAAACGCATCGCCCACGGAGGCTGTGCAGTTCTTCATCGGTGACCTCCAGCGTGGCCGCCAGCAGATGCATCATCATACCGACCTCCACCGACAGCCGAAACAGATTGTTTGCCACACGGTTCTCGGTATTCTGCAAGGTGCCCTGGATAGCTCCCAGCAGGTTTTGGGAGAGAAAGGCGGTGCTGTTTTGACTGCTCAAATATCCGATATAAAAGTCCACGGCCTTCTCCACGAACTCCGTATGGTTTTTCATATCCTTTTCCTGCATCATGGCTTCCATGCTCTTGATCATGTCCGGGTAGAGCCATGCCACTACCCGCTGCTTCAGCTCGCTTTTATTTTCAATCATAGGCTCAATCCTCCTTGCGGTTTTATGCCAGCACCTTTAACAGCACCTTAAAAACGCTGACACGGCGGGGCTTTTTGACGGGCCACAGCACCTTGGACAGCACAAAAACCGATTTACAGCACCTTTGGCAAACGGACTACGCTGTGCAAAAGGGCTGTGTTTTCGGCTTAAAAGCGGTCGGCACTGCCGTCCGCTGTGACCGCGAGGGGCGTTTACAGCACCTCGCTTTCTCCTGCTCTTGTTTCGACCGATGGCTTTCGGTGGGTTCAGCGGTATTCTGTCGGTCTGCGGCAAGCTCGACACAAAGCCCTCACAACGCTCTCCGGGCGGTGCGGGGGTACGGATGCCACCCCGCCTGCCAAAATCGCACACGGGGGCGACAGGGCGGCAACGGTGGGGGAAACAAAGGGAGCCGCCCTGTGTAGGGCGGCTCCGCTGTGCTTCGCGGTTTAGTTGGCCGGGGCCATCCATGTCTGTTTTTCATCAGGTGCTTTTTCAATCCAGTCCAGCAGGTTCTGCGTTTCGCCAATCTCTTGTGCCATGTTGAACAGTATGGTGCGTTCCCCGAAGCTTTCAAGGCGAATCGCCGTTTCGAACAATCCCTCCTGCACGTCAAGGATTTCCAGCCCTGACCAGTTTGCAAGCAGGTTGCGGTCGGCTGTTGCCTCGTCGGGCAAGCCCTCTGTCTGCCCTTTTCGAATGCGCTCCGTCAGTTCGCTTGTTTTCTCAGGTTGAAGTCCCCATGCCTTTCCGATGAGTTCGACTGTGTGCGTATGGTTTCCAACTGCTGCTTCCTTGCCGCCAAGCGCAATCATGGCGATTGCTTCGTGTGTAATTTTCTCCTGCAACTCTCTCGCAACGATTCGATTCATTTTTTATTTCTCCTTTTTCTTTTTTGGGGAGGCGTCCCCGCCAACACAATGCCACAGCTTTGGCGGCAAAGCTATCTGGCAAACCCAACGAAATTTCGCTGCTCACCATTGGGTAGCTGCAACAACTCTGTGGCATAAAGGCGGTAATTTGCTCCATCATTCTGTATCCTGCGGGGTGACAGGCGCCGCCGCTCTGCTTTTTTCTTTCTGCTTTTTTGCCGTGACAGGGATATCCTCGCCGCCCTCGTCAATGTATTCCCGCACCGGGGCAGGCACATATTTTTCGTAAAGTTTTTGCAGCGCCTCGGACAGCTCCTGCTCCATGGAGGAGTCCTTTTTGCCCATATAACGCCTGGTGGCGCGGAGCTTATCCGCCTCCATGCTGATGGTGATGTTCTCTTTTTTCATACTGAAGTTCCTCCTGTTCAAATATTCTTTCATCAGATTCATCTCCTACATTTTCATATCCATGGTAAACTCGGGGCATGACTGCTCTGTTCCAAAGCTGATTGATTGCCTTCAATCAGCTTTTCAAGGTAGTTATAAAAGCCCGCATCCCCATCTCGCAGGATGATTCCTCGAAACGAAATACTCTCAAAGCTGGTGTAAGCTCCATTTTCTTTTCTGAGCGCCAGCCACTCATCGCCGCCATTTGCCTGCTGAATAAACGCCAAATCCTTATAGAGATATCCTGTGCGAACACTCATATTACCGTGATACATCACCGCATACATTTCCTCGGCTGAATGTATTTGCTTGAAACAGTAAGGGTAGTCATAGAGGGGGTAATCGGCAAAATTATTCAACCACGGATTCTTTTTGCAGGCGTCAATAATTTGACGGCACTCTTTTTGCAAGTCGTTTTTATTCATGTTCGCATCCTTCCTTACGGCAGATAGCTTCTTGGGTTTTGCTTTTCGCCGCCTATTCTGATTTCAAAATGCAGATGATTGCCGGTGCTGCGGCCGGTGGAACCCACCTCGGCAATGACCGTTCCGGCATCCACGGACTGCCCCTCGGTAACGAGGATTTTGGAGCAGTGAGCATATAAAGTGACGAAGCCGCCGCCGTGATCCACCATCACATGGTAGCCGTAGCCGCTGTTGGAATAGCGCACCACATAGACCGTCCCCGGCAGCGCCGAGCGAATAGATGTGCCCTTGGGCGCGCCGAGGTCAAGGCCGCTGTGTCCTTTGGTCTGCCCGGTGAAGGGGTCTTTGCGGTAGCCAAACCCCGAGGTGACCATGCTGCGCCAATTCTCACCTAACGGTGAGCAGAAACCGTCCGCCCCGATAAACGGCGCGGACGAAAGAGGCAGACCGTCCGACCACTCATCAAATTCCTGCCCATAGGTGGGCGCCGGTCTGCCGTACAGCGCACGGTAATAAATTTCCGAGGCGTTTGCTTGGCTTTCCGGCGTGACAGAAACGCCCATCGCCGTGCTGATGTTGGCGTATACCACGGGCAGTTCCCGGATGGGAACCGCCACGGTGTAGGTCTCCTCGCCAGTGGTGCCGTCCTCATATTCCACGGTGCGTGTACGCTGCTCGTAGGTGACGAAGCTCTCGGCAAAGAGGCGGTGGTCTTTGCGAGATGGGCTGTCAGCGCCGAAATACAGAGCATAAAAAATTGCCTTGACCCGCACCGAATCAAGGCTGTCGCCGTCCTCCATCTCGGCATTGAGGTCGGCAATTGCCCCATCCAAAAGGGCGAAGCTGCCGCGCATATCTTTGGCTTTCAGCCCGATGGTTTGACCGAGAATGGACTGCATCTCTTGATTATATCCGTGATAGAGCAGATAGCCCCGGCCGGTAAACGCTCCGGTTTCACGGCTGATCTTGTCCCGCCCATAAGCCTCGAAGTCGATGTAATCCGCAAGGTTTTCGTCATACTCGAAGCGGCCGCTTTCGCAGATCATGTATTTTCCGTATTCCCCGGCGCTGTGAATGCCCGGAAAGCTCTCGAACTCATACATACATTCCGCCAGGGTTTTAAGCTGCTCCGCCGTGGTGATGTTTGCAAAGGCCGCCAATTCGGACAGGGCATTTACCTCATGCACACCTCTCTCCTTGAGCATAGCCGCAAATTGATTGAGGTGAGCAAAATCCGCTTTTTCTGTGATGATCACATCGGCGAGGTTATTCGGGAGGTCGTGCATCTCAACGCTCCATACCACCTCGTCTAAGGATTCCGCCTCAAGCCGCTGCAGCGCCTTATCCGCCTCGGATTTTTCCACAGGCAAATACAGATATTCCGTGGCCTTTTCTTTGCTGATGCTGAGGGTGATGGGGTTCGGTTCATACCAATAGGCGGGGAATGTTCTGCCGTTATAGAGCTGCTGCGGCCGGTTGCCGTTTTCATAGATCAGGCCGTAGGGTGTGACCAGCGGCTGGGGATGTTCCGCGATCATCTTCTCCACATACGCCCTGCCGTCAAATTCGGCTAATTCTTTGGTTGAAACGCTTCCCATTTGGTTTAGGTATAAGTTCTTGCCGAGGCGGTCAAGATCGCTGAAATCGTCTACAACGCTGTAACAGTGGGTGTTAAAGGTAAGGTTGATCATTTCCCGCAGGGTGGAGAGCTTTTGACCGGCGGCCGCGGCATGAAAGGTGTTCCGTTCCCCCTCGTCAAAGCTGTCCATCCGCTTCATAAAGTAGTTGAGTTCATCCAGATTGACGGTTTTTCCCGAGAGCAGAGCCGCCAGCCTGGCATCGTCATGAACGATGTCAATATGGACTTCGGTTTTGGCTGTGTTGCGCACGCCCAAGCTGTCGCACAAAATCTGCAGCTCTTTCTCCGTGCAGGGAAACCTGAGGTTGCTGTGGTTGTTTTCCCGGATGCATTGCATCATGACTCGCATTGTTTGTCCCTCCTTCGGCTGAGTTTTTCCATGTCTGTTTTCAGGCAATCCCCCTCGCGGCTATAGCACAGGAAACCGTGGGAAGCGTATGGGCAATTCCCGCAGCTTTTGAACGGACCGCAAGGACGAGATGGCGATGCTATTTTGCCTGCGCTTGTCAGGCAGTCGGAATCGTAGCAGGCGGAGCGTTTGTTTCGCTTGTATTTGACCGGCATTGTTTGTCCTTTCCGCAAACAAAAAAAGAGCGGTCAAATCGAGGATGGATTTCCTCAAATTCGACCGCTCTTTGCGTTCACTATTTTCACTTATAATAAAGGATTTTTGTAAGGTTATGGCAGAGTGAGAGTTCAAATACACACGATCTGCGAAAAACGCCCGATGACATCCCTAAAAACGATGCTTTTTTGAACGGGGGTTTTCGGGGGTAAAAAGCTCTGAAAACGGCGATGTCATCGGCATTTCTGCCGATGACATCTTTTTCACCGTGTTTGTTTGGTCGAGGTGACAAGACTTGAACTTGCGGCCTCTGCGTCCCGAACGCAGCGCTCTACCAAACTGAGCCACACCTCGACGTGGCTGCCCGACTAGGATTCGAACCCAGACAAACAGAGTCAGAGTCTGTCGTGCTACCATTACACAATCGGGCAATTTGTTTTAGTCACGAGTTATATTATACCTCTGATTTTGGAAAAGTCAAGCCCTAAATCTCACATTTTTTGCGCATTTAAATTCTTTTTCAATTGCAGATAATTGCTGGAATATTTCCGGATCCATGATAAATCCTAAAGGAAGATAGAAATTATTTATAAAAACGCTTGATTATATACTTAAAAGGTGTATAATTGTGATAACGAAACACATTTTAAGGAGGCTTTCATTATGGCAGTTGAACATTTTACAAATGATACATTTAATGACAAGGTGCTTCAGGCAAACGCAACGGTCCTGGTCGATTTCTGGGCTCCCTGGTGTGGTCCATGCAAAATGCTTGGCCCCATCATCGAAGAACTCGCCAATGACCTGGACGGCAAAGCGGTCATCGGCAAAGTAAACATTGATGAAGAACAGGAACTTGCTGTAAAATACGGCGTAATGTCCATTCCGACCGTCGTCATTTTTAAAGACGGCCAGGAAGTCAGCCGTAATGTAGGGCTGACTTCTAAACATCAGCTTACCCAAATGATTGAAAATGCATAACGTCCCGCTTCGAAACGAGCTGCCTGATAAAATCCTCCGGATACCGGAGGATTTTATTTTTATTTGCGGGGAAACTAATGAAAGAAAAAAAATCGAAATATGGGTGATGTGGAGTGGTCGTAGTAACTGCGCGAGCCTCGGACAAGCGGCTGTGTTCTCTGCTGCAGGGCAGCTGTAAAAACGCGTTAAGCATTCTTGTGATCGACGCGGATGCGGCGGCATTGCATGGGAATGGGCCGGATCTTGTATATCTTGCGCCGCATTCTTTTATGAAACTGAATTGTGAAAATGCAATTTTCATCGTGCGCGACACGGGCTGCCTGCCCGAAACCGCCGATTGTGCAAACGCCGTAGCAATTGTGGACAGTTCCAATAAACCGGTCATGGAGCTGGTTGCCTCCCGGCATCTCAAAGCACTCACCTGTGGGCTTTCCAATTCGGATACCTTCACCCTCTCCTCCCTCACACGGGACAGCGCGGTCATCTCCCTGCGCCGACAGGTCACGGCTTTCGATGGGACTTCGATTGAGCCGTTTGAGCTGCCGGTCTCCTTCTCTTCTCCAATTGAACCGTTCACTCTGCTCGCCTGCGCGGCAGTATTCTGCATGCTTGGACGAAAAAATCCAATGGCCCATGCCATGCAGCTTGAATTGCGTCAACAGAAATGAAGCCGGTGGAAATTGGTCCCCGGATGCGTAAGATTTGGCAGTTATAATCAAAGATTCCGCGCCGATACTATTACTGCAAACGCACAAACTTTATTTTCAAAATTTAAGGAGTGTATGAAATTATGTCTAACTCTAATTCTTCCAGCAACCGTATTGTTGTCCCTGAAGCAAAAGAAGCTATGAACCGTTTTAAGATGGAAGCTGCCAACGAAGTCGGCGTTCCGCTCAAGCAGGGTTACAATGGCGATCTGACCTCCCGTCAGGCTGGTTCTATCGGCGGCCAGATGGTCAAAAAGATGATCGAAGCTTACGAGAACGGCATGAAATAAGATCCCTCCGGATCAAAATAAGGACGGACAGGCAATCGCCTGCCCGTCCTTTTGCTTTACAACATCGATCCAGACCGCTATACTGGAAACAGAATCATAAATGATCGAGGAGGGCGACGCTATCTTGGGATTTTTTGCTCCGGCAAACCGGATTTTGCCCGGAACAAAGGGTGTTGCGATCTTCAGTCCGATGCATTTGGCCTGGCTTGTGGGGGTATTTTTATTTTGCATCTGGCTGCTGAAAAAATTCGACAAGCAAACGGCCTCTGAACAAAAGCACTGGCTTCGGATTGCCGCCGCGGCTATGCTTTCCTCTGAGCTATTACGCATGCTTCTGCTCCTGTTGTCCGGCAGTTTTGATCCGGCATGGGCGTTGCCGCTTCACTTGTGCGGCGTAATGATTTTTGTGGAATTTCTGGCAGTGTGGACGCGGCAGGATTTTTTATGTGAGCTTTCCTTTGCGCTTGGGATGCCCGGCGCCTTTTTCGCGCTTGTCACACCGGGCGAAACGGCTTATCCTTTTTGGAATTTCTACTATCTCCAATTTATCCTGGTGCACACGCTGTTATTTCTAATACCGCTTTTCTTCGTGTCAGAAGGGTTCCTTCCGCGTGCGCGGCGTTTGCCGGGGTGTTTTCTGTTTCTGCTCGCGGTCGCCGGTGTGGATGCCGCAGCGAATACCGCCTTCGGCGGAAATTACCTCTTTCTTGGCGCTGCGTCCCCCGGCTCGCCGCTTGAGATGGTGCAGCGGCTTGCCGGGCGGTGGTATTTTTGGGGTACAGCAGCACTGGTCTGGGCACTGTGGGGGCTGCTTTACAGCGGGATGCGCCTGCTACGCCGCGCAAAACCAAAATGAAACGGGAGCCTGCCAAATGGCAGGCTCCCTTATTTATCGGTTTTGTGCGAGCCGCTCGACCAGCGCGCGGTCCGGCTCCACAATTGCGGTCTGATATGGCTCATAAAGTACCAATCCGGGCTTATTGGCGGGATGTTTGCGTACGTTGCGGATCTGGGTATAGTCGACCGGGACTTTGCCCGATTCACGCGCCTTGGAATGCCACGCTGCGATAACCGCGGCCTGTTCAAGCGTACGGTTGGGCACTTCCCGGCCTTCAGTGATGATCACGACATGCGACCCGGGGATCTTCTGGGTGTGGAACCAGATGTCCCCATTGCGGCTGTCTTTGAGGGTCAGCCGGTCGTTTTGAAGATTGTTTCGGCCACAGAGGATCGTAAAGCCGTCATCCGAAATGAACTTAAGCGGCGGGAGACGTTCCTCCTTCATGCCACGCCGCACAGTGCTGCGTACATAACCTTCCCCCGCAAGCTCCGACCGGATCGCGGAAAGCTCACTCTCAAGCGACGCACGGGCCAGTTCGTCAAAAACGGTGTCAAAATACGCAAGTTCCGCCTCACCCTGTGCAATGAGCGCACGCAGCTTCTTTTCAGCGGTATCCGCCTTGCGGTACTGTGCATAGTACCGCTGGGCGTTCTGGGCGGGCGTGAGGCGCACGTCCAGCGGGATCTCAATCTCCGGGCAGCCTTCCTCATAGTAGTTCTGGACGCGGGCGGTATTCTGCCCTTTTTCCAACGCATAGAGGTTTGAATTGATAAGGTCGCCGTAGATTTTGAGCTTTTCGCGTTCGGTGGACGTTTTGAGTTCTTCCCGCTGGGTGGAAAGCTTGCGGGCGGTGCGGTCCGAAAGGTTTACCAGCAGCTTCAAAAGATCCGCGCCGCGCTGGTGCATCCGGTCAATCCGGTCACGTTCGCTGTAAAAGCTGTCAAGCAGCCCGCTGTAGGTGTCATAGGCGCGGCAAACCAGTGTGTGCCCATACTGGTTCAGATCGATATAGGAGAAGTCCTTCGGCTTGCCGGCGGCGTCCACCAGCATGACCGGATGCGCCTTGCCTTCCCGCAGGGTATCGGAAAGCTGTGAAAGGTAAAATTTCAGACGCATCTCCTGTTCCCCGGTGAGTTCGGAAACGACCGTATCGCCGCCACGGGTGACATTGTGCGCCACTTCACGGCAGACAAGCGGGCTCATCCCTTCCAGCACACCAAGCAGCGCTTTGGAAAGTGGCAGACCGGGCGCACATTTTATCCGCTCTGCAATTTCTGTTGGGGCGGCGGTAAAAATCGAAAGGCGATCGGGCGCGGGTACGAGCGTATAGGACATCCCAGGCAGCACCGGCCGCACGCGGGACATCTCGTCGCTGATCCGCTTGATCGAATCGACCACCTTGTTATCCGGGCCGACCAGGATGATATTGCTGTGCCGGCCCATGATTTCGACTGCGAGGGTCATAACCACCTTATCGCCAAATTCATTGACCGTTTCAAACCGCAGATGCAGGATACGGTCAAGACCAATCTGCCGGATTTCCACCAGCTTTGCATTCGCAAGATGCTTGCGCATGAGCATACAGAACATTGGCGGAGATTTCGGATTGTCCTGCGGCAGGCTGGTGAAATGCAGCCGCGGGTTCGACGCTGACGCGGAGATCAGCAGCTTGTGATTGCCCGCCTGCGCGCGCATTGCGAGCACGATCGTCTCTTTGGCGGGCTGGTGCACCTTGTCCACCCGTCCGCCGACGATTACGTCCGCGATTTCGTTTTTCAGCTGGTTTAAAAAGATTCCATCGAGTGGCATGGTGAAAGCTCCTTTTGGAAAATTGAGAAAGCAAGGCCGGGGGGATTTCTCCTGCAAATCCCCCCGGGCCCCAAATGCGCTTGAAGCACTGCCGCTTCCTATGCGGCTTAGACGTAAAGGCCTTCGTGGAAGCGGCCCATAAAATGCTCGATACGTTTGAGCGCCTCGAGCAGATGGTTGATCGAATAGGAATATGAAACGCGGATGAACCCTTCGCCGCAGGAGCCGAACGCATCGCCCGGCACCACCGCGAGCCGCTCTTCTTCCAGCAGCTGCATACAGAAATCACCGGAGGAAAGCCCTGTCGACCGGATACTAGGGAACACGTAGAAAGCGCCTTCAGGTTCAAAACAGGAAAGCCCAAGACGGTTGAAACCATCCACGACCAGGCGGCGGCGCATATCGTACTGCTCGCGCATATTCTCGATGTCCTCGTCGCAGTTTCTGAGCGCTTCGATCGCCGCATACTGGCTGGTGGTCGGCGCGCACATGACCGCATACTGATGGATCTTGAGCATCTGGGAAATAACCGGCTTTGGCCCCGCAACATAGCCGAGCCGCCAACCGGTCATCGCATAGGACTTTGAGAAGCCGTTTACGACGATGGTGCGTTCCTTCATACCGTCGATGGACGCGAACGAAATATGCCGTTTGGGGCCATAGGTAAGTTCAGCATAGATTTCGTCCGAAAGCACCATGATATCGGTTTGGCGCAACACCCCGGCGATCTCCTCCAGATGTTCGCGCCGCATGACGCCGCCCGTGGGGTTGTTTGGGTACGGCAGGATCAGCAGCTTGGTTTTTGGGGTGATCGCGGCCCGCAGCTGCTCTGCGGTCAGGCGGAAATGATCTTTGGCATGGGTCTGGATGGGTACCGGTACGCCGCAGGTCAGCTCGGTGATCGGGGTGTAGCAGACAAATGACGGCTCGACCACAAGCACCTCGTCGCCCGGATTCACAAGCGCGCGGATACAAAGGTCGATCCCTTCCGACCCGCCCACTGTGACGATCACCTCGTCCTTTGGGCAGTAATCAAGCGCGAAACGGCGGTTCAGGTAGCGGGCGATCTCCTCCTTGAGCGCTGCCATACCGGCGTTTGCCGTATAGAAGGTGTGGCCCCGCTCCAAACTTTCGATGCCCGCGTGTCGGATGCTCCAGGGCGTTTTGAAGTCCGGCTCTCCCACGCCCAGCGAAATGACGTCCTTCATCTCGGCGGCGATGTCAAAGAATTTACGGATGCCGGAAGGCTTTAATTCCACGGCGCGCCGGGACAATACTTTATTGTAATCGATCAATGGGAGGATCCCTCCCTCTCATCTGCAAAATCATCCACCATCATCACGTTGCGGTGTTTATATTTGCGCAGTACAAAATGCGTGGTAGTCGACTGGACAGATTCCATGGGGGCAAGCCGGTGGGCAACAAACATTGCCACATCCTTGAAAGTTTTCCCACTGATGGTAAGCGCGAGGTCGTAACCGCCGCTCATCAGATAGCAGGTCTCCACCTCCCGAAACTGGGAAACCGTATAGGCAATCTCTTCAAATCCCATGTTGCTTTTGGGGATGACTTTGATCTCAATGCGCGCGGAAACCAGGTTGCGGTCGGTCTTATCCCAGTCGATAACCGCCTGATATCCCTTGATGATCCCCTTCTGTTCACAGTCCGCGATCGCCGCTGCAACGTCTTGCTCCGTGGCGCCGAGCATAACGGCCAGCTGCGCGTTTGTCAGCTTTGCATTTTCGCCCAGGAGACCCAACAGTTTCAGGATATCCATCTCTTTCATCATTCATAACTCCTTTTCTTTCAAATGATCTTCAGCTGCAGCGGCTGCCGCTGTTTATAAAATGTAAAACAGGAAAATCCCGCGTCAAGCAGCATTTCCATGGCGGTTTCAATTCCTCGGCCGACATTTTCAGCCGTATGCGCGTCCGAGCCAAGGGTGACATATTCCCCGCCAAGCTCCCGAAAACGCTTTATATACCGGCAAGGCGGCATCGTTTCGGCAATCTCCTGAAAAAGCCCGGAGGTGTTCATCTCAATCGCTTTGCCATTTTGCGCGGCAATCCGCAGGGTTTCCTCAATCAGATCGTCCCAACGGCGCAGATCGAGCGCGATCTGATGTTTCCCACAGATATAACGCAGCGGATATGTAAGGTGTCCGAGCGTATCAAATTTATTCTCTTTTGCGATGGCCGCCAGCGAGGTGAAATAATAGGTCATATATTCTTCGACTTCCCGCTGGCTCCACTCTTTGAAATCAATATAGTAGATATCGGTGCCGTCCGCAAGGTTATGATGGGAAATCATCACCATATCGAATACAAAATTCTGAAGAACCGCGTCGGTGAGCGCCGGATCGAAAAGGGTGTCCGACAGCTCGATGCCGCTGGAAACCGCAAGCCTGCCGCTAAAAATCCGTTTGCACTTGCGCACGTCGAACAGCGACTGGGTGATGCGGGTTTCAAACTGTCCCTTTTCATATTCCGCCAATTCACAGTGGTCGGTGATGCAAAGTCCCGAAAGGCCGGCTTCCACTGCCTTTTCACAGAGAAAGGTCACTGAATGCTCCCCATCGAAGGAATTATTGGAATGGACGTGGCTGTCAAACAGGTTGAACATAAAAGCGCCTCCTTGTGCGCCGCTTTCCCCATCTATGCGGGGGATAAAAACCATATTATAAGAAAGTATAGCACAAACCATGCCAATTAGTATAGTATTTTCGTAAATATTATGCTATACTCATATTATTCATCGGCAAAACCCAACCTGAAAACGGTATTTATTTTTGGGAGGTAACACAAAATGCGTGCTGTTTTGACTGTCATCGGCAAGGACCATGTTGGAATTCTTGCCAAGGTTGCAAACAAATGCGCCGAATGCAACGCCAATATCATCGAAGTCACCCAGACGGTCCTGCAGGAGCTGTTCTGCATGATCATGATGGTCGATATTTCAGATGTCAACTGCGAACTGTCCGAGCTGGTTTATCAGATGAATTCGCTTGGGGACCAAAGCGGGCTTTCGATCCACGTCATGCATGAGGACATCTTCAACTCAATGCACCGGATATAAGCGCTGCCCGGCACGATGCGCCGGAGTGTCCGCTTCGCGGCCGACGCGCTTTCAAAGGGGGCCTTCGACGCGCTGCCCGGCACGGTGTGCCGGAGCGTCCGCTTCGCGGCCGACGCGCTTTCAAAGGGGGCCGCACGCCCCCTTTGGATCCCCCGCGGGGTGCCGTCTATGACGGCCCGCTGCCTTCGCAGCGGATCTGAAAAAGGTGTGCCTTCGGCACGATTGAAGGCCCCGTTTTGGAAGGACAGGGTCCTTCCCCGCGATGCGTGAACGCTTCGCGCGACTTGTCATACTGAATATAAGGAGTACATAACGTTATGCTCAATACAAGCGACGTCCTTGAAACGATCCGCATGATACAGGACCAAAACCTTGATATCCGCACCATCACGATGGGCATTTCCCTGCTCGACTGCGCCGACAGCAACATCGACGACGCCTGTGAGAAGATCTATCAAAAGGTCACCCGCTGCGCGAAGGATCTTGTCAAAACCGGCGAGGCGCTTGAAATGGAATACGGCATTCCCATTATTAACAAGCGCATCTCGGTCACGCCGATTGCGATGCTGCTTGCTGCTTCTGGCGGCGATCCTGTAAAGTACGCGCACGCGCTTGAACGCGCGGCCTGCGAGGTTGGGGTCAATTTTATTGGCGGCTTTTCCGCGCTCGTCCACAAAGGCTTCGCCGCCGGGGACGAGGCGCTTATCAGCTCCATCCCCGACGCGCTCGCCGCGACCGAGCACGTCTGCTCGTCGGTCAATGTCGGTTCGACCAAGTCCGGCATCAACCTAGACGCCATCCGCATGATGGGCCAAGTGATCCGCCGCTGTGCGGAAATCACCGCCAACCGGCAGTGCGTCGCAGCCTCCAAGCTGGTCGTTTTCTGCAACGCGCCGGAGGACAATCCCTTCATGGCAGGTGCATTTCACGGCGCTGGCGAACCCGACTGCGTCATCAATGTGGGGGTTTCCGGCCCGGGCGTCGTGCGCGCGGCGCTGGCCGCCGCGCCGGAGGATCTCGATATCACCGGTGTGGCGGAGCTCATTAAGAAAACCGCTTTCAAAATCACCCGCATGGGCCAGCTGATCGGTTCAGAAGCCTCCAAGCGGCTCGGCGTACCCTTTGGGATTGTTGATCTTTCTCTTGCGCCCACCCCAGCGGTAGGTGATTCGGTGGCACACATTCTTGAGGAGATCGGACTGGAACAATGCGGCGCCTGCGGTACCACCGCCTGCCTTGCCATGCTCAACGACGCGGTCAAAAAGGGCGGGGTCATGGCCTCCTCTTCGGTTGGTGGGCTTTCCGGCGCGTTCATCCCGGTATCTGAGGATGCGGGGATGATTGACGCTGCCCATTCCGGCGCGCTCTGCATCGAAAAACTCGAAGCGATGACCGCCGTCTGTTCGGTTGGCCTCGACATGATCGCAATCCCGGGCGACACGCCCGCCGAGGTGATTTCTGCCATCATCGCGGACGAAGCTGCCATCGGCATGGTGAATTCCAAGACGACCGCGGTGCGCGTCATCCCGGCCGTGGGGCTGGCAGACGGAGAAGAGCTTGAATTCGGCGGGCTGTTCGGCACCGCCCCGATTATGAAGGTCAACACCTTCTCCCCCGCGCGGTTCATCAACCGCGGCGGCCATATTCCCGCTCCGATCCAGGCGCTGAAAAACTAAACGGCTCGCAAAAGGCCGCCGGGCTGATACCCGGCGGCCTTTTTGCATCAAATCGAGGAAACCGCCCGCAGGAAAATTTCCTGCGGGCGGTTTTCCTGTACGCTCATTTCAAGTTTATGGGATATGGGGTCTTATTTTGAAACTTTTCGGAATGCCAGTGCGCTGGCCGCCGCGAGAGACACAACCGCGCCGAAGACCGCGACATTCACCATGTCGCTGGAACCGGTCTGCGGGATCACTTTGTCAGTATCAGTGACATCAGAAGTATCGTCCGAAGCGATATCATCATTGGAGACATCCGCTTCCTCGTCATCGTTATAGGAATCGATATCGAGTTCGGTATCGGAAATGACGTAGGTTCCAAGGGTACGGGTTTTCATCGACCAGCCTGCGATCTCCTGGTCGTCCTCGGAATAGGTGAACTTGTCGGTGACATCGACCAGATAGCCGTCCGCGTCGCGCTCATAGATAAAACAGGTTTCCGGATCTGGGACATAGTCGTCATCCTCATCCCATGGGATGCCGAGGGTCAGGGTCGCGCGGGAAGTGGACGGGACGGTCGGGTTGCCGACAAAATCATAGAAATAGAGCTCCGCGTCAACCGGGTCGCCGTATTCGGCATAGAGATCGCGGTCAACCGAGGTGGACAGCCGGGCATAGAAATCGGAAGCATCGTCATCCGCTTCAAATTCGAGCGCCGCGCGGTCGTCGCCCCAGATGAGGGTGTTGTTTTCATTTTCGTCAGGGCTGAAATAGACACGGTCGCCGGTATCCGGATTGTCGTCGTTTTCAGCTTTTTCGTTATTGATCCAGAAGGAGTATGGGATCACCAGCATGTCGTCCTTCTCGTAATTTGCATCCGATGAATAATCATATTTACTGTCGTCGCTGCCGGAATCACGTTTTGCCTTGAAGGTGATTTCACCATCTGTGTGGATTTCCGAGGTTGTGGTGGTGTCTGCCAGGACGATCTCGAGAACCAGATCCGCCCGATCCTGGCCCGCAACCTTCTTGTCGGTCAGCAGCTTGATGGAGCTGATCATCTTGCCATTGGTGTCCTTGTCATAGTCGAATTTGAACAGGTCGCTGTCCTTAAGGTCTGAAGTATTGACCGCCGGGTCTGTACCAATTTTACCATCCTCGATGATGAAATAAAGGGTCTGGCCGGGGGTGACATCCTCGCCGTTGATTTCTCCGCCTGTAAGGGTGAAATCATCGACTGCTTCATCGTCATCGTCCCAAACGCCCTCGAAGACAGCCTCCCCAAAATCATTGCTTGACGCCGCGAACGCCGTCACCGACATCGTCGCGGCCATCGCCGCAGACAGCAGCAGGGATAGGATTTTTTTCATGTGTTTGTTTCCTCCTTAAAAAATATCAGTTCGTTTCCCAGCTGGAAGATCCTGTCCAGCCGTTGTGACCAGAATATTCCTTTTGTGTGTTACCGCTTTGTAACCAGTGTGATCAAAAGCTGAATTTTTAATGAAGTTTTTATATTTAAAAATGCAAAAATAAAGGGCTGCCGAAGGCAGCCCTTTGCGCTGGAGAAATCATTAAAGCCGGCCCTTTTCAGGGGAAAGCCCGTCGATCGAACTTTCCCTATCAGATATCGCCTATCTGTATCGAAAGCCTGACGCCACTTCGTGAACTTTTATTGCTATGTAGTTTCTATTCGCGCACATCCAGCACCACAGCGCCATGCGGCGCCGGCCGTGCCAGAAAAACCGCTTCAGACATATCATAGAGCTTGCGCATACAGTGCTTGGCAAGCGAACGGCTGTCAAAAATACCGAACACCGCCGATCCGCTCCCGCTCATCAGCGCGCCCAGCGAGCCGCAGGAGATCATCTTCCGTTTAATCGCTGGGATTTCCGGAAGATACGCAACTTCTTCGAGGACGTTATACATACTGGCGGAAAAGTCTTTGAGGTTGTCCATCCGAAGCTGTTTTAAGAGATATTCAATGTCCGGATGGTTCTCCCCGCCCCGTTCATCGTAACGCGCGTACGCTTCCTTTGTGGAGATGCCCGCCGGGGGCTTCGCAATCAGGATCTGGCATCTGGGCAGTTCCTCCACCTCCGCAAGCCGTTCCCCGATCCCAGTGGCCCGCTGAGTACCCCCCATCAGGCAGAATGGCACGTCCGCTCCCACTTCGGCGCCAAGCCTGCAAAGCCTGAACAGATCTTCGTTCACGTCAAAAAACACATTAAGCCCCATCAGCACGGCGGCCGCATCGGCGCTGCCGCCGGCAAGTCCCGCCTGAACCGGCAGCCGCTTCTGGATATCGATTGAAATGCCCGTATCCGGCTGGCCGAATTCCGCAAAGAACTTCTGTGCCGCAATGTGAGCGAAATTGGTTTCATCGCAGGGGATGCGCGGCCGGTCACAGGAGATAAAGATCCCCTTCTGATCCATGCGTGAAATGGTCACTGTATCGCACAGGTCGATCGTCTGCATAATCGTATCCACATTGTGATAGCCATCGGCACGTTTGCCGGTGATGTCAAACGACAGGTTGATTTTTCCCGGGGCTTCGACGATTACCGTCTTTTTCATCAGGATCACCTTCCCCTTCTGTTTCCCTTTTCTGCATCTTTATTTTACCAGATTTCTCCCTCTTTTGCCAGTCCGTTTGCCTTCTTTTGCGCGGATTCTACAAAAGTTTCCCGGCTCTTTCAGTCGGATTTGCTTTTTGAAAAGAAATGGAATACCTTCGGTGACTTGATATCAATGGCCTTCACCGGACACATCTCATGGCAGCAAAAACAACGGATGCAGTTGGAATAATCAATACTGGCCTTGCGCCCAGCAATCGCAATCGTCTTTGCCGGACAGCTTTCGGCGCATTTTCCGCATCCGATGCAGTCCTGCGTGCGGATTTTTGGCTTTGAGGCCAGATGCGGCTCGAGCCAGCGTACAGCCGGCCGCAAAAAGCCCGGCACATTGCCCGCAAAGTTAAGCGTCTTGCTCGCAGGCAGCGCAAAATCGGGCACCGCCAGCCGGTCGGCGGCATCCGCATCCCCCAATATCTCCACCGCCTGCCAATTTCCCGGACAAAGCCCCCGTTTAACCGCTTCCGCAAGCATCGGCACCTCTTTGGGCGTCAGCCCGATCAGATGCGCCATCACCAGATCGAGCGCGTAAAAGTTTTCCCCGCGCGCCGCGGCCGTGATCCCGACATGCCGCGGCATGCCGCCGGTCGGACCGTCGCCTTCCATTGCGTCTATCCCATCGACAATTGTGAGCCCCGGCCGGATGAGCAGCGAAAGGTCGATCAGCATCTGCACAAACCGCGCGCTGTCCGGAAAACGGTAATGCAGCTGGGGCTTGAGCAGCCCCGGGATGCAGCCGAAGAGATTTTTAATCCCACACGACAGGGTCGTCATGCAGTGGGTCTTGAGTTTACAGATATTGATCACGTAGTCCGCGTCAGCAATGGGATCAATGATATCGAAAGAACGGCAGAGCCGGCCTTCGGCGACATGCAGTTCCCGAGAACCGCACGCGGTGTTGCAGGTAATCTTGCACCGGCGGGCCACTTCGGCGTATCCGGTCAGCTCATAGGCCGCGGAAAGCACCTGCGGCGTATATAAGCCGCCTGGACTGTCCGCAATCACGATATCGGTGATCCCCATTCCCTGTAAATGGCGCACCACCGCCTCGATCACCGCCGGATGAGTGGTGGCGGCGCGGTCCGGCTTGCAGCGCATAATGAGATTCGGTTTCACGACAACCTTCATTCCCGGACGAAGGTCGTCCGCTCCGAGTATGGAAAAATGGCGCGCGATTGCCTCGCGCACCGTCCGTTCGTTATAATCGTGGGTTTCAAGCAGGGAAATTGCAGCCATATAGAACTCCTTCGGCGGTAAATTTCATTTGTCGGATCAGATGGTGGTGGTCGGCGAGGCATCCGCATGCGCGACAGCGACCGGCACATCCGGCAGCGCCCTTTTGCAGAGTTCAGCCAGATATTCCACCACGAACCGTTCGGTGCCGTAATGCCCGGCATCGATCACCGTGATCCCCATGCGCACCGCATCGAGCATCACATCGTGTTTCACGTCGCCGGTGACAAGCGCCTGACAGCCGTTCGCGGCCGCCTCTGCCAGGAAACTGCCGCCGCTGCCGCCGCAGACCGCCACCCTTTCGACGGCGCGTCCGCCGTCGCAGTAGCGCACTGCCTGGTCGTCCAGCAGCCGCTTGACATAATAGGCGAACTCCGGCGGCGTCATGCCGCGCGCAAGCGTCCCTGCCCACAGCATCCCGTCCTCACCCACAACCGCGACATTCTGCAGTCCCAGCCGCGCGCAGAGGATATCATTCACGCCGCCCGGAGCCTTGTCGAGATTGGTGTGCGCGCTGATCACCGAAATCCCCGCGCGCACCAGCTTATAAACCGGCATGTCGGCCGTGACTTTTTTGATGGGGTGGAAAATGACCGGATGATGGGTCACGATCAGGTTCGCGCCGCGGCCGGCCGCTTCCGCAATCACCGCATCGGTCGCGTCGAGCGCGACCACCGTGCCGCGCACCATTTCCTCCGGATCGCCGACCAGCAAACCCGGGTTGTCAAAGTCCATGGCGGTAGAAAAATCCGCCGCTTCATTGATGACGTCATATACATGTTTCACCGTTGCCATATCAGTTCCCGCCTTCCAATTTTTCCAGCAGCGCGGCATACCGCGCAAGCTCTTCGCTGTCCAGGGAGGATCGTTTCAGGCCTTCCACTTTTTCCCGCACCTGCCGGGCCACTTTCGCAACATACTGCCGCGCGGCCGGATCCGGGCTGGCGAGCAGTTCTCCCACCCAGGCGGACGCGTCGTCAAGCTCCCGCGTCTGTCCAGTGTAAGCCGCCTGCATCACGATATAGGGAAAATATCTCGACACCACAGCCTTTTCCCGCAGAATTGCAAAACCGTTTGCGTACAGCGCGCGTCGCAGCCGTTCGTGCTTGGTCATCGGCTGCAGGAGAAACCGCAGGCCGGCGTCGCGGGTCCAGTCAGGGCGGCTTAGGATCTCCCAGATAAGGTCGCCCCCCATCCCCGCGATCACGATATCGTCCACCTGGCCCGGCCGGATGTCCGCCAAGCCATCGCATAAAAGGAGTTTTGCCCGATGCCGCACCCTGTATGCGGACAAAGTGAAAGCCGCCTTTTCGAGCGGCTTTTGGTTGATGTCACACGCGAACCCAAACGGCGCCTTTCCGCTGGCAAGCAGCCAGGCAATCAGGTAGCCATGGTCGGTACCAATGTCGGCGCAGCGCGCGCCATCCCGCACCATGGAAGCGATGGCGGCGAGCCGCGCGTCAAGTCTTGGCAGCTTTTCCATCAGGCCATAACGTTCTTCGCGCCCTCATGGGCGTTGAGTTTTCTGAGCAGGTCGTCACAGTCCACATCGTGCACCTGGCAGGCCTCTTCGATGGTTTCTCCGCGGGATGACGGACAGCCCAGGCAGTGCATACCCATTTCAATGAAGTATTTGGCGAGGGAAACGTCGTGGTCGAGCGCTTCGCCGATGAGGGTATCCTTTGTATAGGTCATTTTGAAAGCCTCCAATTTTAAAGTCTTTGATTGGAAAAATTATAGCACGTTTCCCGTATCCAGGCAATACCGGGAGCACACATGCGGAAAGTTTCCGCCCGTTAAGGCATGAAAAAGGCCGCCGTATCAAAACGGCGGCCTGAAAGCATTCAGTGGATTACTGCTGCTCTTTCATCTTGGCAAAGCAGTCGGAGCAGTAGACCGGACGGTCCTCACGCGGCTGGAACGGAACTTTCGCTTCGCATCCGCAGGAAGCACAGGTCGCGGTGAACATCTCTCTCTGGGGTCTGGTGCTGTTTTTACGGGCGTCACGGCAAGCTTTGCAGCGCTGGGGCTCGTTGACGAAGCCTCTCTCTGCGTAGAATTCCTGTTCACCAGCGGTGAAAACAAACTCGGATCCGCACTCTTTGCATGTCAGTGTTTTGTCAGTGTACATTTTGGTTACCTCGCTTAAAATTTGGATTTACCCGCTGGAACTGCGTGGACCGAGATTGAAATCAAGCTCTGCCAATGGCGCCAAAGGGTATTTTTTATGCAATCCCTCTCGGGACTGTCACAGGATAGGGTTTGCGAAAGGCTCACTCGCAGGTGAACACATTCCGCAGCTTTCGCCGCACTCTTTGCAAGGCATTGTCAACAGCTTTCGTGGATGAGCCGAGTTGTTTTGACATCTCGTCATAGGAGTAGGAGCTGAGGTACAATTGTAAAACTTGCCGTTCGAAGATAGACAAAAGGTTTTCGATTCGCCGGTTGCGGGCATCGGTTTCCTCATTGCGGATCACCAACAGTTCCGGGTCGTCTCCGGCAGCCACAACACCAAGCTGCTCAGGGGCGTCGGACCCGCTCAGGGAAACATATCCGCGCATGGGGGCGTTTTTATCCCGCATATGGGCTTTTACCGCGCTGAGCATCTTGTTGTTCACGCACACGGTAGCAAAGGTCTTAAAGCTGCCGGGCAGGTCGTCGCGGTAGTTACGCACCGCTTTCAGAAGGGCGATCATCCCTTCCTGATACAGATCATCTGCATCCAGTTCATTGCGCAGGTAACTTCTGGCGCGCAACTGTACAAGCGGGGCGAAGCGCTGGATCAGCGCTGTCAATGCATCGTTGTCGCCGTCTTTGGCAAGCCTGGCCAGCTCTTCATCACGCATGCCTCTCAAAAGTGCAGATTGTGAAGTCCTGTCCATTTAAGCTCTCCCAAATTCCAACGTGTCAGCACGTCGTCTAAGCTGATGCAAGCTTTATTATAGCGTCAACTTTTCCTTTTGTCAAGCTTTTTGAAAAACTGCAATCTTTTCGGCATGGTTTTGTGAAATTTTCCAAAATCCGATTTTATTTTCCATCCATACAGCCTAAACCGTGACATCCCGCAGCCAGCGGAACCTGCAAATCCGTACCGAGGAAACGACCGTTTTGAGGATCTCGTCGCACTTGAGCACCAGGAACACCGCGGGTGCGGGCCAGCCGAGCCAAAGCCCGGTGAAGAATCCAAGCGGTACCGCGACGCCCCACAGGAAGATCACCTCGCAGACCAGCACGAACTTTGCGTCGCCGCCCGCGCGCAGAACCCCCACCATTCCGACCATTGCGATCGCCTGGAAAAAGACGATCAGCGCGCCGACCCGATTGATGGCCAGCGCAATCGCAATGGTTTCGGCTGACAGCTCATACATCGAGACAAAAACCGGAGAAAGCAGCAGCGTGACCACAGCCGAAAAGATTCCCAGCAGGATTGACAGCGCGAACAGGGTGATCGAACGCTGCTTGGCACGCTCGATGTCACCCGAACCGATCGTGTTGCCCACGATGGTGAGCGCCGCGTTGCCCACGCCGAATATGATCACCGAAACCAATTGGTTCAAAACCGAATAGATGCTGTTCGCCGCGACGAAATTCGTACCCATCCGTCCGATGACCACGGCGACCATCGACACGCCAAGTCCCCACATCAGCTCGTTGCCGATAACCGGAATGGAAATGGAGACATATTTTCCATAAAGCGGCCGGTTGTTCGGCAGAAGGTCCCGCAGCGAAAAACGGATCTTCTTTTCCTTCCACAGGATATAACCGACCGCGATCAAAAATTCGCTCACACGCGCGACGCAGGTCGCGATCGCGCCGCCGCGGATTTCCAGCCGCGGCGCGCCGAAGTTGCCGAAGATCAGCATGTAGTTCAGGGTGGTGTTGACGACGAGCGAAGTCAGATAGACCACCACCGAAATGTTGACCGTACCGATCGACCGCAGCATCATGATCGACATATTCGCAAGCGCATACAGTGGGTACGACCAGCCGATGATCCGCAGATACTGTGCGCCATATTCGATGACCGCGGTTTCGGTCGTGAAGATTGACATAAACTGGGTCGGGAAAATGAGCGCGATCAGGCTGAAAATAATCGCAGAAACAAAGCCGACCTTAAAGGTCATCGCTTCGATCCGCCTGATGGTCTCAACATCCTTTTTCCCCCAGAACTGCGCAATCAGGACATTCGCGCCGCCCGATACCCCAAAACAGACGATCATCAGCATAAACCAGAGCTGGTTTGCGATCGAGGTCGCGGACAGCTGCGTCTCGCCAAGCTGCCCGATCATCAGGGTGTCCATCATCGATACTGCGACGGTGATGAGATTCTGCAATGCAATCGGCACTGCGATTGTAACAAGGGTCCGATAGAACGCCTTGTCGCTGACAAAGAGTTTCATGTTTCCTCCCATATCCCTTCAAACAGAAAACGGGCGGGCTCCCGGCCCGCCACAGGGTGTTTTCCATCTTATCCTTCGGTTGCGTATTCGGCCGCGATCCTGTCGACCACGTCCATCCCCTCAATCACGTAGCCAAACACAGTGTGTTTGTAATCGAGGTGCGGCGTGCCGCCGAGTTCCTCATAACGCGCCAGCACCGGCTCCATCTGCGCCGCGAAGCTCTCCGGGATACCCTGGTTGGCCTCTTCGGTCAGTTTTGCGTTGAGTTCGTTCACCATCGCCTGGACTTCCTCTTCGCTCTTTCCGGCCGCCTGCGCCTTTCCGACTTCCTCCTGGTAAAACGCCACCTTGCCTTCAAACAGGTTCTGGTACATCATGGCAATATACTTCTGCCGCTCCTCCTCTGAAATCGCTGCGGGATTGCGCTGCACGATGAAAAACTGGCTGCCGTTTGTATTCGAACCCCGGTTCGCCATCGAAAGCGAGCCGCGGAAATTGTGTGCGATATAGGAGAATTCGTCCGTGAAGTCGTCGCCCCAGATGCTTTCCCCCGCTGTTCCGGTGCCGGTTGGGTCGCCGCCCTGGATCATAAATTCATTGATCACCCGGTGGAAAGTGAGCCCGTCGTAATAGCCGTTCTTTGCGTGGGTCATGAAGTTCTCAACCGCTTTCGGGGCCTGCTCCGGGAACAGCCGGATCTTGATCACTCCCTCGTTCGTTTCGATCGTCGCGACCGGCAGCCCCTCGTATTTTCCGGTACCCGCATAGAGCGCTTCCATCTCCTCCATAAGCTGTTCCGGCGTCAGATCCGCACCTGCTACCGCGAGCTCCGGAAGTGTGTCATCAGCCGCCTGGGAAGCGTTTTCGGAGGCTGTCTGCGGGATTTCCCCTTCGACCGTCACCTTCAGAATGGTCGCCGCCTGTTTTTCCGGTTCTGACGAAACCTGTGAAGATGCGCCCTGCGATGAAACCGCTGAAGAGGACGGCACCGAAGAGGAGCCGCCCTGCTGCGTGCCGCAGGCGGCAAAGGTCAGAATGGCCGAAGCGGCCAGCAGAACTGCAAGGATTCTTTTCATAGTTGATAATTCCTTTCTTTACGGGAAAAGTGTCCGCCGGACAGCGGACAGCAAACATTTCCATTTATCAGAAGTTTTTCACAAAAAAGCCTTCTTATACTTTTACTATATAATGGCGGGATTGTCAAGTTTTCCATGGAAAGCAGAATTTCCAAAAGCCATTGCATCTGCCGCGGGAACTGTTAAAATAAAAGATGGAAGTCCCCATCGAAAGAAAGGAATCGAATGCGATGGCACCTTCATCCGCGGCACAGCTTTCCCAAAAGGACGCACAGTTCCGGCAGTTTGCATTGGAGGGGAACCTCTGGAAGGTTCTCTGGAAGGTTTGTATCCCGCTTGCGACCTATCACTGCATCACGCTTGTCTTTGCCCTGCTCGATTCGCTTATGGCCGCCCATATCGGCCCGGAAGCTATCTCCACCGTGGCCTGCTTCGCCCAGATCCTGTTTATGCTCTCCTCGATCGGGATCGGGCTTTCGGTGGGCGGCGGAATTCAGATTGCGGCCGCTTACGGCGCGGGCGACTACGAACGGGTCAAGCAGACCATCAACACCCTGTTTGCCCTGTGTGCTGTCTTTGCTCTTCTGCTTGGCCTGCTGTTCCCGTTCGCGCGGCCGTTTTTGCGGCTGATCGGCACGCCGGAGGGATTGATCGAAGGCGGGCTTCTCTTCTTCCGGATCAGCCTCATCGGCAGGATTCTTGAAACCTTCAACAACGTCTACATCGCGGTCGAGCGTTCCCGCGGCAAGACCGCCCGCATTATGGCGCTCAACTTTTCGGTCATCGTCCTGAAACTTTCGCTCACAGCGTTCTTTGTCTACGGCTTACACGGCACCATCACCCACATTGCAATCGCGACCGCTGTTTCGCAGGCCTTTCTGTTTGCAGCGGGCTTCTTCTGCCTGCGCCGCCGGAATGACGTATTCGGCCTTTCCCTTTCACACATCCGGATGGATGCGCGGACCCTGCGCCCGCTTTTTGGGCTCTCAATCCCGGTCATCCTGGAAAAGGCGTTTTTCTATTACGGGAAGGTCGTGGTCAACACCATGAGCGCTTCCTACGGCGATCTGACCATCGGCGCGCTCGGAATCTCGAACAATCTCGGCGGTATTACGACTTCCCCGCAGGAGGGCTTCCAGGACGGAAGTACTTCAATCATCAGCCAGAACATTGGCGGCGGGCGGCTCGACCGTGCGATGGGCGCCTTCAAGCGGCTGCTCGTGATCGAAGTGGCAATCGGCCTCATCGGCTGTGTTCTGACCCTTGCGCTGCTGCCAATGATCCTGCGAATATTCGCCGGGGAGGACCTTGTATTTGCCGGGCTTATCGGTTACATCTACCGCTGGGAGGCGTTCGCGCTTGCCCCGACCGGGATCTTTTCCGCAGTGATGGCCCTGCTCTATGGGTTTGGCTACACCCGGCTCGCCTTCCTTGTCAACTTTTCCCGGCTGTTTATCTTCCGCATCCCCGTGCTCTGGCTTTTACAGAATTTTACCGGACTCGGCTGGAAAAGCGTCGGCATCGTCATGTTTGCCAGCAATACCGGGATCGGGCTTTTCAGTCTCCTGATCCTCGCGCTGGTGCTCTGGCGGATGCGCACTCAGCCGCCGGGCCTGCTGTCCTGAAAATGCTAAAACCGCCCATCCGTGCAAAATGGTACGGGTGGGCGGTTTTTCGTTGTCCTGCTATCTGCCGAAAAGCGACGCGGCCTGCCTCATATTTTCGGTGACCTTTACGCCGAACGGGCAGCGGCCTTCGCACGCGCCGCATCCGGCGCATTCCCCGGCCGTGTGCGGCAGCAGCGCATAATGCTCCCGGACGGTCTCCGGCACCTGGCCCTGCGCTTTCGCCAGGTTTAAAAATTTCGTGACGGACGCCACATCGATGCCCACGGGACACGGCGCACAGTGCCCGCAGTACATACAGTGCCCCTGCCAGCTGATCTTCGGAAAAGACGCGAACGCGGCGGCATAATCCCGCTCGGCATCCGAAGCGGTCTCGTAGGAAACGCTTTGCAAAAGCTCTTCCACCGTGTGCGCGCCAGACATGACGGCGGCCACAGCGGGCCGTGTCAGCGCGTAATGGATGCACTGGAGCGGTGTGAGCGCCCTGCCGGCGGGCGAAAGCCGCGCATTGAGCAGATCCCCGCCGCCAAATGCTTTCATGACCGTAATCCCCACCCCAAGACGGCTGCAGGCCTCATAGAGCGCCTCCCGTTCCGGGTCCATATTGACAAGCGCGCCTTCGTAATTCCTGCCGTCCCAGAGCGCGGCACAGTCCTCGCCCGCGGGCTGTAGATCATAGCATGGGTTTATACTGAACATCAGCACTTCGATGAGCCCGCTTTCCACCGCGGCGCGCGCGGAAAGCGGATTGTGGCTGCTCAGCCCGATGTGCCGGATCTTCCCCTGCGCTTTGAGTTCCTTGGCAAACCGCATGACAGGTCCGTCCGCGACCGCCTTCCAGTCCTCCAGGGAATCCACGTAATGGATCATGCCAATCTCGATATGATCGGTTTCAAGCCGTTCCAAAAGATCGGCAAACCCCGCTTTTACCTCTTCAATTTTCCGGGTGCGTTCATACTGCCCATTTTTCCAGACGGTGCACAGATGCGCCTGCAGGACGAATTTTTCCCGCCGCCCGCGCAGCGCCTTACCCAGCCGGGTACGCATATCCGGATTCGGCGTGTAAAGGTCGATGCAGTTGACTCCCGCCTGCTGCGCCGCGTCCAAAAGCGGCTCGACCAGCGCGCCGTCGTGATCCACAAACCCTTCGCACCCGATGCCGATTTCACCGACCATCAGCCCTGTTTTTCCCAATTCACGATAATTCATATCCCGATTCCTTTCCCTGTTTCTTTCAGGTTATTGTAGCACCTGAAGCCGGCTTCAGGTCAAGTATTTTCTGCCGGCCGCGCCTGGTCCAGAAAATCCCTGATCGTCTTTTCCACCAGATCCACTTCCTCCCGGAAAGCTGAAGCTGAAATCCGCAGCGCTCCGTGCCCCAGCACAATCATCTGTTCGAGCGCGTCGGAAGTCGCCACCCGCACCCGGTATTTTCTTCCGAGCTCATGGGTGACCTTTTCAATGTACATGTCAGCGGTTTCCGCTTCCTTTGTGTATACGACGTTGATGTTGTGTATCTTTTCGACGGTTCCTGGGTTCCCTTTGACCTTATAAGCGTCAAACACCAAAATCAGTTCGCATTGGCGAAAGCCGCGATAGTTGCAGAGAAGGTCGATCAGCCTGCTGCGGGCCGCGTCCACATTCTCCTGTGCCAACACTTTCAGATCCTCCCATGCGAAGATGATATTGTAGCCGTCCACCAGCAGATATTCCGGACCTTCGGGCGGTGCCTTTGCCTTTCCCGGGCGGGGCGCGGACAAAGTTTGCCGCGCCGGGCGAAACGCCTGCCGTGGGTCGCGCCGGATCGGGCCATAGGTGCGCTCAAAAATTTTCATCAGCTCGCTGTCCTCGGCCAGCATCGCGCAATAATCCGCGGCGCAGCGGGCGGGCTCCGTTTCCGGTTCCTCCAGCGCGGGTCTTCCGGCTCCCCATCCACTCTGCACATGCATATATTCCCGCACCTTGTCCCATTTCACAAGAAATCCCGCGCCATGGGCACAGAACACCGAATCGGCCGGGTTGTCCACGTCTCCATCGCAGTCGTATCCCGTGGCTGCAATCACTTCCGCCGCATTATGACAGGGCTCATATCCGCGCAGCGTGCAGGAGAGCCTGCCGCGCCCGCGGGTATAGGAGGTGACCTCCATCTGATAGTCCCGCATCTCAGAAACCGGCGCGCTGCCCACAAGCACCGCCGTTTCTCCGCCGGTCTGGGGCGGCGAGAACTCCCCGCTCATCCGCTGCAGATCGGACATTGCGCGGCCCACCGCATCGGACGGCACTTCAAGCCGGAAATCGTACCACGGCTCCAGCAGGATGCTTTCGGTATTGCGCAATCCCTGCCGCACCGCGCGGTAGGTCGCCTGCCTGAAATCTCCGCCTTCTGTATGCTTTGGATGCGCGCGCCCCGCGATCAGCGTAATTTTAAGATCGGTAATGGGCGCGCCGGTCAGCACGCCTGGATGAACCTTTTCCGCAAGATGGGCCAGGATGAGCCGCTGCCAGTTGCGGTCGAGATCGTCCTCCCGGCAATCGGACGCAAATTGCAGTCCGCTGCCCCGTTCGCCCGGCTCCAGCAGCAGGTGAACCTCGGCGTAATGCCGCAGCGGCTCGAAATGCCCAATCCCCTCCACCGGCCGCGCAATGGTTTCCTGATAGAGAATGCCGCCCTGTCCAAACCCAATCTCCAGCCCGAAACGTTCGCGCACCAGGCTTCGGAGCACCTCGAGCTGCACCTCGCCCATAATCTGTACATGGATCTCCTGCAGCGCTTCATTCCATATGACATGCAGCTGCGGGTCCTCCTCCTCAAGCTGCCGCAGCTTTCCAAGCGCGGTATGGGCGTCCGCCCCCTTCGGCAGCTGTACCTGGTAGGTCAGTACCGGCCGCAGGGCGGGGCGTTTTGCATCCGCCTGCACGCCGAGCCCCTCCCCTGGATAGGTACGGGAGAGCCCCGTGACTGCGCAGACCATCCCCGGGAAGGCTTCCTCCGTTGTCTGATATTTGCTTCCCGAATAAATCCGGATCTGATTCACCTTTTCGCTCCAGGACTCTCCTTTGGTGTCCTGACCGGTGAGCAGCGCCTTCACCTTCAGGCTCCCGCCGGTCACTTTCAGATGGGTGAGCCGGTTTCCCTGCTCATCCACCGAAATTTTAAACACCCTTGCCCCAAAACCGGCGGAATATTCCGGGCCGAGGGTATACTGATCCAAACCGGACAGAAAAGTATCCACCCCATCCAGTTTTAATGCGGAACCAAAATAACATGGGAAAACGCTGCGCCGCGCCACCGCCGCGGCAATCTCCCGGCCGGTCAGCGTCCCGGCTTCCAAGAAGCGTTCCATCAGCCCTTCATCGCTCATGGCGACACTCTCCTGCCAAGCTTCGTCCCGGTCGGCGCCAAAGTCGATGCACCCGTCTCCCAGCCTGTGCCTGAGCGTGGCAAGCAGCGCGGCACGGTCGGCGCCGGCAAGATCCATTTTATTGAGGAACAGGAAAGTCGGTACCCGGTAGCGGTCAAGCAGCTGCCAGAGCGTTTCGGCGTGGCTCTGCACCCCATCGGTGCCGCTGACAACCAGGATGGCATAATCGAGCACCTGCAGCGTCCGTTCCATCTCCGCCGAAAAATCCACATGTCCCGGCGTATCCAGGAGGGTCAGCTCGGTTTCCCCCAAACGCAGCACCGCCTGTTTTGAAAAGATCGTGATCCCGCGCTCCCGTTCCAGCTCGTGCGTATCGAGAAACGCGTTCCCATGATCCACCCGGCCTAACCTGCGGATCTCTCCCGCGCGGTAAAGCAGCCCCTCCGAAAGCGTCGTTTTGCCCGAATCCACGTGGGCCAATATCCCGATTACCAGTCGTTTCATCCCATCCGTCCCAATCGTCGTTATTCAAAAGCTGTTTGCTTTGCATTCATTATAGCGTCGCCGCAGGCCCCCATGCCGCAAAGCGGCACAAAACCATCTTTGCCGGTTTGGGCTGTTGCGGGCAGCAATTGGTAAAAAGCCAATTGCCCGCGCTTATTATAGCATGTGCAAAAAAGCGATACAATCCCGCTTCGGGATGGAGTGGATCCAACGCCGCGCCCAGCTGGGATCAAGCGTCTGCAAACAGCTTTGCGCACATATAGCCACCGCTTCCGGCGTGCCGCAGCAGGACGCAAGCATCTTTTTTCCGGAAACTTCCGATTCTTTTGCCGGGACGTGTCTTTACTTCTCCCCTGCAAAAGGATATACTGTTGGGTAGAAAAACCTTTACCGGAAAGGATGCATGAAACTATGAACGTCATCCAGCTGCTGGAACAACTCGCGGAAGCCGCCCGGACTGATCCGTCTCTGAAGCAGCGGCTGCTCGCGTCTGAAGCCGCCCGCGACCCGATGGACACCTTTTGTAAAACAGCGCAGACTGCGGGGTTTCCCATCTATCTCGGCGAGCTGTTTGCCGCCGGCGAAGAATTTTCTGACCTGCAATGCAAAAGCACCAACGGCGGAAATCCGCGTCCATATCAGTATTTTAACGACGCCTACGGCGCATTTATCGAATCCCTGAAATAACCGGCGCATGCTTGGCAAAGTCTAATCATTTTTCAAACGCTCAGCCCCGCCAAATATGCCGGAAAAAATTGGGACCGCATGAAACACACTGTTCATGCGGTCTTTTCGATGTAATCCAATTCTCATCGAAAGCGGAATCAGCGTTTCCTCCGCTTCTGGATTTTGAAAACTTTTCTATATTTTTTTGCCGATATAAAAGGCATATCCATAAAACTGCTTATATTTTGAATAGAGCGTTTCTTCGTAATGATTGCTTTCAATAAAGGCTTCCACTGTTTTATTTCCGGCATATTTTTTCAGCAGCTCTTGTTCCGCTGCCTGCCGCGGAACAAAATAGCGATCGGTCCAACATCTTTCGGGCAGTATAAAGGCCGCCACCGAAATATATCCCGCTTTCTGCATGATTGAAACATTATTCCCAATGGTATCCAGGTTGCTGCCAGCCTCCGCCCAAAATGCTTCGACCTCCGCGGGATGTTCGTCCGTAAACCAGGAAGGGCATGTCACAGCAACATGACCGCCTTTTTTAAGAAACCTATTCCAATAAGTCAGCCCTTTTTCAAAGCCGATATTGTCTATCGCTCCTTCCGACCAGATGAGATCAAACTCCTCCTGCTGAAACGAAAGGTTTTCCATTGAGCCGACGACGCCGGTTACCCGCTCCTGCAAATTTTGTTTTTTTGCATTTTCATTTAATACGCTAATAAAATCGGAAAACTGATCCACGCCGACGATATTTCCCGCAATATTTTGCGCGAGCACCATCGTTTGCCCGCCGGTTCCACAGCCTAAATCCGCTGTCCGCGATATGCGATCGATGTTGTCCAGAAAGCTCAGCGCTTTGACCGTCACTTCCGCACTGCCGGGTCCCTGGCGGTCCAATCCCACATGGGCTTCAATAACGAGATCCATCATTGATAGTTGTTCGTTGTCCATTTTTAACTCCTTTTTATTGCATGAGATAAATCCCCATCGTTCAAGAAACAGCTTACATAAAAGAAAGTTGACAGATTATCATTGCAGAAATCTGTCAACTTATTTTGGTGGAGCCGACATTCACCATCCATATCCGAGTATATACACAATAAAACTATACTTTCCACTCATTGAATCCAATTTAAGAAATCAAAAGTGGACAAAGCCGCCCCTCAAATGAAGGGCGGCATTTTTAATCCCACTTGTACCCATATCGGACAGTTAAGAATTCCTTCGCGGCCTTATCGGTCATTCCGGCGTTTACCAATGTTCTGCGCCGGTTCTCCTTCAAGCTGCCGTTCACAGTTTTCCCATTCTTTTTGGTGCTCTCCACTCCTTCCATAAGAGATTCATACCGTTGGAACTGATCCAGCGACATTTGATTTTTGAGATTTTTGTAAGCCTCCTGCTGTGAATCGCTCAAAAGAGATACTTCAAACGCCTCCATATTGGAGAAGTCCCGCAATTTGCTGCTGTTGGTTATGCTGCTGAAAAGCAGCTCTTTTTGTTTCTCATCGTATCGCTGATCCTCTGCAAGCATCGCGCCGTACTGTTCGGTTTTGGTGCTGTCGCCCGTTGATTTCAGGGAATTATAAACCTTTCTCTGTGCAATGAAGTCCGCCACTTCAATATCGCGCTTTGCCGCTTCATATGCTTCCAGCATCCAATCGTCTGGCTTATGCCCCACTATGTCTGCCTTTGCAAAGGCGTTTGCATAATCGTAAGCATCTTTCAACATCTGCGCTTTCATTTCGTCAGGTGCGGCGCGATACGCCTCCAAATCGAACAGATCACCTACAATTTCATAGGATTCCTGGCCTATTCTTTTTTGATATTCGCTGTATTCGCGGTTGGTCAGATCCTTCGTTTTGCCATCGTAGGTGATGGAATATTCCGCTTTGCGCGGCAGTATACTTTCATCCCCCAGCGCGTCATACAACCGCATGACCTCTTTGTCGAGTGGCGTCTTTCCGACGTTCCCGGTGTTCCAGGGAGCTGCGAACTGCTGCACCGCCCGGTAAAGCCCGCCACCTTCGCGTGTGATGGGATTTCCCCAGGTGTCATAGGAGGCGGGGAGGTCTTTGCTCAGCCCCGGAATTTTCGCCCGCATTGCATCGAGCTGTGTTTTCAGCGGATCGCCTTTGCTAAAAGTCGATCTCACCGTTGGGTCTATTGCGCGTGCCGCTGCGCCGAAAGCGGATGGAACAAGCCTCTGCGGCCACTCCACCACCTCCATGACAACATTCTCTGTCGGGCTTCCATAGCCGCCCAGAGCATCCTTCACGTTCTGGAATACCGATTGATTCAGGATCGCGTCACCGGAAGCATAGACCGACTTCAAGACAAGCTCCGGCCAATCTTCCGCCAGATCAAAGTCGCCGCCCTCCTTTTGCTTTTGCACTCCATCGTAAAGAACTGCGCCAATGAGTAGCGGCGTCGCGGCGGGCTGCGCCCAATCGTAAGAAATGTACCGGTTGCCAACCTTCAATGAATACGCCTGCATACCCTGTTGTTTCTGGAAAGCCGCCTTGCGCTTATTATCGGAAAGCGTCCCTGTGATAAGGCCGCTTTTTGCGAGATTGTACCCCACTGCAATTGCGGCTGTCCCCGTCACCGCCTTGGACAGTTCGTCAATGAATACAGAAGCGTCCTTTCCGCTTTTCACATATTTGCGGTGCAGGGTCAAAAGCCCCGCCGGGCTGAAATCCAAAGCCCTGGCCGTAATGTTGGCCGGGGTCTTTGTGAACGGCATGAATACCTCTCCGGCCCCGCCAGCCTTATTCAGCGCCCGCTTGACTTCCTGTACCATGCCGGTGATCGCGTTGTCATCCTTGAAGGTCGCTTTCAGCGCTTCGCTGGTCGCTATGGAAATCGCGTCGTCCGGTATGTCTGCGATATTCCTGATTTTCCGTGCTTCGATGAAGCTGCCGAGACGGTCCACAAAGTTTTTCTCCATGAAGGGCTTGTCGCCCTTGTCCAGCAGATCATAGGTAAAGCGCCGGATATTCTCCATGATCGACCGTCCAAGCTGCTTATCTTCCGGCAGGAAATGATTGACCGCCGCTGTTGGGCTGTATTTTCTCATCTTAAAAACGTCTTTGTCTTTTCGGCTGTTCAGAAGGGTATTTTCCCACTTTCCAACGGTCGCATCGTCAAGCTGTCCCTTTATGGATTCATAGACTTCTTTCGCGAGTTTTTTGCTGTCCTCGCCTACGAAAAACGACTGTGTCGGCTTGTAGTCCGGGTTCACAAGATGGTATGCGCCCTGTCCCAACGCCGACACCTTCGCCGCCGTTTTCTGCATGGGGAGCATTGCGACATTCGCAAGGTAGTTTCTGGCCAATGTACGCGGGTTCAGTAGCATCATTACATGGCTGAATTCCGTGAGCTTTTCCATAGCCGTTACGGGATACTCTTTCGAGATCCGCGCGCCGATTTCCTCAAACGCCGCCCTGATCGCCGCTTCGTCTCCCGGCTCGATCTCCGCAAGCCTGCGCATTTCCCCGTCGGACAGCTCAAAGTCTTTCCATCTGCGGTATTTCTTTGAGCCTTCCGCGTTCATGGTGTCGATCTGCCGCTGTATGTATCGCAGAGCTGTGTCGGGATCGTTTTTCAGCAGTCCGATTGCCGCCGCCTGTGAGAACTGGCCGCTCTCGGTCAGCCGGGCGGACATCTGCCGAAGCACGTCCACCGCCGCGTCCTTCTGCCCATCTTCCGCGTATTGCTTTGCAAGCATATTGCCAAGCGGGACCGCCGCCGGATCTTTGCGGGCAAGCAAAGCGTCAAACTGTGCCTTTGCCTGCTGCAGATCGCCCTGCATCGCCTGTTGTGCGCGGTTCAGGGTTTCCTTGTTGGAAAGCTGCTTATAGAATTCCGGGTTGGTTACGAATTCATTCTTGAGTTCGTCCGGCAGGTCTGTTTTGGTGCGGATGGTTTCGGCGTATCCACGTTCCTTAAAGCCTTTGGGGATTTCCGGTTCGTTTACAGGGGCCGCTGCAGCGCCTCCCTTCTGCTTCGGCACCTTCGCGCTGACCGATTCCCCGCCCAATCCTTCCGCCTCATTCAGCGTGTTTTTTAGGCGGAAAACGGAATCGTCAACCTTCGGTTTCTCCCAATTGCGGGATTGCAGCATGGGATCATTCGGGGGAAGCGTGGGCTTTTTGACTTCTGGAAGTGGGGTAAATCTGGTGTTTCCTCCAGCCGCGCCAGAGCGCCCGGTGCGGCGCTTCATTTCATCAAGCGCATTTTGAATGGCGCTCAATGCTCCGTCATAATCGTATAGGATATCCCCAAACTTCTCTCTTGTAAAATCCGGGTCAATAGCGTTTAATCCCGCAATCTGTGCGGCGATTTCATTGATTAACTCTCTCTGGTCGCTAATAGAATCAATGTTTGGATGCGTTTTGGAGTATTTATCGATAATCAATTGCAGGACAGGGTTTATTTTCCCGTCTTTTATTACCCTAATTCCTCCATCTGTTATTGCTGTTTCTACAGCTTCGTGGATATCCGGATAAAGGAATTTTGAAGCATGTAACGCCTCATGGTTCCCCATGTTTTTCGGGGTAAATCCGTGATCGTTCTGTATCAACACCCTTCCGGTTCCTATTGTAGAGCCTTCGCCCGTTTGGACAAAGCGTTCTCCATTACGAGCAATTACTGGTTCTCCACTAATAGTAGCAGGAACCCCATATTCGCTTAAAATCTGCTGAGTTTCCTTTGCAATAGGGCTGATTTGAGCTTCGGGAACTTTTTTGATTCGATACTCTGTTTTTCCCGCGCGGATTATTTCTGTTTCGGCGGTATCAAGTTCCCATTTTCGTCGCAGAATTTCAGAATCGATTCCATCAGCTTGTCCGCCCGCTCTCGTTCTTCCGGTGTCAACTGCGGAGGATTGAGAAAGTCCTCCTTCTCCAAAATTACCGACAGATCCTTCGCTACGCGATCCTCTTTGTCCACTTAGATCACCTCCGCCTTGATTATACCCCGGCTTTGTCTCGGGCGCAACGCCAAATGGGTCTTTCAATTCATCCATTTTCCGGTTATACCAGTTTTCGCCGCCCGGTGCGTTCGACACTGCCGCCGCTTTGCCCATGCGCCAGAGCTTTCCAATGGTTTCAAGCCCGATATCCGTCCCCAGTCCCATTGCGGTATTGATCCCGAGATTCTTTGCAAAGTCCTGCGGGTTGTCCGTCTCCTGCGCCGCATAGATCACATCCAGCGGCAGGTCGGAAATTCTCCCCGCCGCAAGCCGGGAGATGACTTCTGCTGAAACCTTCCCGCCGAGCGCGGAGGATACCTTCCCGCCGAACCGTCCAAGCGCTTCTTGCAGCACCGGCATTCCCTCAACCATCTTTGCCGCCGTCCCGTACTTGATCGCTTCCCCCGCGAATTGTCCCGCGCCATAGGCCAGCGGGTGCAGCTCTGTGGTCTGGGCAAACGGCTCATTATACCGCGCTCGCTGTTCAGGCGTGAATGGGATCATAACAGCCGGAAGGTCGGCCATAGACTTTACAAATCCGTTTGTCGCCGCAAACGGTACGCTCTGGCGCTGTAACGCCATCAGGTTTTCTTCGGCTTGTGAAATACTCTGCCGGGTAACAGGCTGTTCGCGTAAGCCCATATCCGCTTCAAGCTGTGCGTTCAGGTCGTTCATGAATTCTTCCGTGGCCACGCCAAACTCCCGCTGCGGAATCTGCGCAGACAGGTCTTTCGACAACTGCTTTTTAAAGTCTTTGGGCAATTGCGGAAGAATTTGTCTCTGCGCTCTTTGATTCGTCAGCATCGGGGTAATGAGGTTTAGCTGGTTCTGTCGCTGCTTTTCATAGTTCTGGCGGATCTGCCGGGCTTCATCAGGCGACGCAAAGATCATGGCATTTTCGTATTCTTTGCGGCTGTCCTGTGCCCGTTTCGCTGTGCCAGTCATTAACGTGGGCGTTGGTACAGTCTTGCCAAGGGTTCCAAACATCCCACGAGACTTTGCAAGATTTTGTGCCGGTTTCAGATCCTTCGACTGTGCATAGTCCAGCTTCTTAAAGCCGGCCATCTTCAGCTGATTCAGCACTGGCTTTTTGATACTCGAAGCGCTCCCACCAGTTAAGGTGGGAGCTTTGAACATGCTTGCCGGTCGCTTCAAGGTTTCGTTGGAATACGGGAGAACCGTTGTCTTTTTGGTGTTTACGTTGTAAACCTTTACCTTATCCCTGTCATCCTCATATCTTCCCGTGGAAAGGTTGTAAATTTTCATTCCGTCACCTCATCGGTTCAGATAAGCATTCCAGTCCAAACCGTCTAATAGTGTCCCCTGGTTCATTGCGTGCCGCTGCGCTTCTAAGGCGGTCATCCCGCCGGAATTGTAAAGATCCCCGATTGTCTGTAAACTCATTGGTTTCGCGAGATACGTCCCATATTGATCATATCTGGGGTCTGCTGCCTGTTCGGTTTGTCCTCCTGAAACGGATTTCGATACACTATTTGCAGCATTCAGAGCCGCTAGCTGTTTCGCCTTCTCAATTTCGAGCTGGCTCTGGTAAGCTGCCATTTGCATTTGCTGGTCATATTGCGCCTGCTGCTGTTGGAGCTGCAAGAGGGCGTTGGCCATCATCTGCGCATACTGGCTTGCGTTCTGCGCCACGGCAAGGTTTCCATTGTCCCGCGCGTTGGCAATATTCAGATCAAGGTTTGCGATATTCTGGTCGTACACCCCGCGCAGATTGTTCAAGCTGTTTCCATAGTTGGTTTCAAGAGCAAGGTTCGCGCTTTCGGACGCGCCTCCCCCAAGGCCCATTGCTGCCATCTGCTGCGGAAGGTTCTTGCGGGAAAGTTCTTTTGCAAGGTAAGCCTGCTGTGCGCTGTCCTGGTACTGGCTGTCCAGCGTCCCGCGCTGTGCTTCCAGTTGCCGGATTGCCTGATTGGTCTGCGCCATCAGGCGGTCAGCATCCGCTTCTTCCGCTTCCCTAAGTGCTGCCCTGTATTGGCTCATAATATCACCGTATCCTGTCATAGGATTCGCCTTTCCTTTGCTGTCATAGCCCGCCGGATAGTTCGTTGCGCCGTTCGCGCTGCCGTCCCATTTCCCCGCAATCCTCCCCTGTGCAAGTAAAGAATCATACGCCGCCTGGTTGAAGCTCCCGCTTCCCCATATCGCCTGATATTCCGGGCTGTCAATCGGGAGCGCTCCGCCGCTCATGCCCCGGCCCGCGACGAGATTGTCATAAACCCAGTTGTATTCGTCCGAACCGTAGGGGTAACGGTAATCACTGTTGCCAAAGTCTGTACCGTAGTTCCAGTCGACATAGGCTTTTGCACTGTCCGAAATCTGCGAACGGTTCTTCGCGGTATTCGGCGCTACGTAGTCGAGCGAATAATAATCCTTGTCCGGGTTACGGCTTATGTAGGAAAGCCCAACCATCGCACCGTTCTTTAGCCGCGCAACCGGGTCTTTTCCCGTTCCGGTTCTCGCGCCGGTATACTCGTAGCCCTCTTTTCCGGTTCCCCACTCGCCCTTCTCATTTTTGAAAACCGTGTATCCGTTGTATCCGCCTTTGTTATTCGCTGCGTTCTTACTGTTCCCGGAGTTGTCAATATAAGATCCGGCAACCTGCGTTTTTTGGGTATATCCTCCCTTGCCGGAGCTTCCGCCGGAAGAACCACTGTTGTATTTGTTATATACGTTCTGCCCGTACTTGTCATCCATGCTGTACCAGCCGCCATTCGCGCCCTGTACATAGGTCTTGCCGCGCTCGGTTTTGGTCTGTCCCGGATTGACTCCAGGTTTAGACGACTTTGAGCTGCTGGAGGAGCTGGATTTTGACGAGTTGGACTTGTTCCCGGAAGAACTGCTCTTGCTGGAAGAACTGCTCGACCATTTTTTCCCGGAATCACTGTCCGCGCTTACCCATAGGCCGCTGGAAGTCTGAACATAACTTTTTCCGCCCTCGGTTTTGGTATTGCCCGCTTTTCCCTTCGCCATGATATCACCCCTATTTCATCATCATTGCCACCAGCGCCCCCACAAGCATGCCTGACAGGGTGGATACTGCGCTGGTGAAGATTGTCCTTGTCATGCTGTTCCAGCGTTCCCCCGGCTGCTTCTCGAGCGCTGTGAGCCTGTCCCCCTGCTTCATCTGTTCCGACGCCATCCGTTCCATGTTCGCCGCCAGCAGCTTCACCGAGGTTGTCAGCTCCTGCAAGGTGTCCGCCCGCTTTTCAAGGTCGTCTATCCGATGGGAATTAGACTTTCCCCGCTGGTCTACTTCGGCCAGTCTTACCGCCAAATCATCCATCCTGTTACCCCCTGTATTTGCTGATCACCGCCTGTATATCGGCTATCAGCCCGTCATATTTCGTTTGCAAAGCGTCCCGCTCGGCCACTACGGAATCGTATTCACCGCGCGGCACCATCTCGCCAGACGGCTCCTGCGCGCCCCATCCGTTGAGGCCGTTCGCCTTGATGATCGCCGGGTAATCCCGGTAGCAGTCGTTGAGGTCAACCGGTACGCTGATCCCCGGGCAGCGGCCCACGAACCCCGGCACATCTCCGTGGTGCTGCCACATCCCATAAGCCCCGCCATAGGTGCATTTTGCCGCGTACTGCGCCACCCACTTATCGTAGTTTTTGAGCTTGTCCGCATTTACCCAATGTTCCAACCAGTCCTTTGAGGCATAGAGTCCCGCATAGTATCCGGCCTGTTCGAGCGTTTGCAGGAACGCCGCCGCCATATCGGTGCGGGTCTGTTTGCCCTGATTCAGCCCCCACTGGCCGCAGGGCGAAGCATATTCCTGATCCATATAGACCGGATAGGTTGGCCTCAGCTTCCCGAGTGCCGCCACAAAAACCTCCGCCTCCCGTCTGGCCTCGTCCACCGTCACCGCGTCGCTCCACCAGTACGCGCCCCAGTCGAGACCGGCGGCGAGCACAGCGGGCAGGTACTTCCCCCGGAAGGTCTGGAATTCCCGCAGGCCCTGTCCCGCCTTGATGATGACGTAGGAGTATCCCGCCGCCCTGACCTTCGCAAAGTCGATCTCGCCCTGATGGGAGGAAATATCGATCCCGCGCGCCACAACGTCAGCCATTGCCGCCACCAATCCGCTTGATCCCATCGTAGGCGCCGCTGGCCGCCGTGGCGATCAGCACAGCGTTAAGCAGGTCAAGCGCCGCCATCGACGGCGTGAGCGCCCCCGTGAAGCCCTGCGCCGCCAGCAGCACCACAAGGGCCACAAGGTAGGCAAGCAGCTGCGTCGGGATATGTACGAGACTGTCCAGCCAGTTCTTAATAAACTGGGTGATTACACCGGTGCAGGCCATGCACCCCGCAAAGGTTGCGATATATTCCCATGTGAAAAACTCTTTAAAATCCACTCTGTTCCTCCTTATACAGTCTCGGGTGTGTAAAGTGTAAAATACTGCCCCACCAGCTCATGCGGCAGATATTGTAGGGTAATCTTTTCGCCCGGAGCCGCCCCGCTGCGCTCGCAGAGATAGATGTTGCCATCCTCGCCGTCGAGGTAGTACAGACCGTAGGTATACTCCATGCCGCGTGCTGCCGGGATGGGATCGTCCACAGTCCCCGCGTGCGTCTCGTCGATCACCGTCCAGAGGGCGGGAGTCGCGTCAGGCTCCCAGCTCTCCTGCGAGGTATGCGGGGCCGTACACTTATAGAGCCTGTCCGGGTGTGTGCGTCCGCGCACCTTACTCTGAGGATGCTCGCCCGTCCCGTCATAGTAATTGACCGCATCCGGCGACCAGACCGGATAAAGGCTCGGCTCCTTGACGGCGACCTCCGGCGGAGCGTACACAGTCGTTGCCTCTATCTTTGCGCGGTACTCCCGCGCCTGCTCGATTGTGGTAATCATACCGTATCGCCTCCCGTGATAATCTCATTGATCTGTTGCTGCGTCTCGAGCTGCGCTTGCAGATCGGCTATCTGCGGGTCAACCGCTCCCGCCCGGATCGCGTTGGCCTGTTCCTGCGTGATTGCGCCCAGGGCGACATAATTGCGGGTCAGGTAAACGCTGCCTGTCTCTGCCCCGGTCCCGTCCAGTTGATCATCCCGCACACCGCCATCTGCGTAGCGCTGTGCGATATCGTCATATTTGCTCATTGCTCTGCACCTCCAATAGCTGTAAATCCAGATCGGTTGCCCGCTGTTCGGCCTCCATGCGGGCTAAATCTGCGTCGGTGTATCGCTGTTCCGCGTCCACGGCCCGCGCCTGATAGTATGCCGGGTTATCCCCGGTGCTGCGGCTGCGCAGGCGGATTTTTGCCCACGTCCTGCCGTCCATGTCCGCGATGTCGTAACAGATGCGCGGGATGTACCGGCTTATGGTGGTTTCCTGCTCGTCGCGGATTTCCCGGGCGGGATCGAGCAGGGCACGGATTGCGTCGTGATCTGTGGCCGGGAATGCAAGGATGAGTATCTCCTCGCTTTGGTCATTGATTCGCGCCATTGTGACAGACGCGATTGTGTCTGGGTATTGCGTGTTGTCTATGTAGATCATGTTGCCTCCTTAAAGTGGGCTATATGAGCCGTCGGGGTTAGGTTCGGGGTTGAGGCGGAAATCTGGCGGGAGAATGAGAGCAGGTCTAGATCCGCGAGCGGTAGAACTTAAACCCGATGAGTTTAATGTTCCAGTTGTACTTATTAACCAATGCCCAGTTAGACTTTGAAGGCCCGACCTTAAATTCCAAAGGTCAGCCGTTCCGTTAAATAAACCAATTCTTTTTGTGCTTACCACGCTATTTCCCGTCAAATCAAAGTAATCTAATTTCGCACCATCTCTTAAAGGATCTGTCGAATTATAGTTAAATCCAACCTCAATTGCTGACAACCAAAATAGCCTACACGATACGCCTTCTTCACCAAATTTAACTACACCAGGCTTAGCATTACCAGCGACATACGGAATTTTTATTTGTTTAATGCTGGTCTGAATATTCGGATCAAACAGTCCAAAATACGTTGTATTTAAATAAGATAAGCTTGTTGTAAGCGAGTAATCGCCTTTTTCATTTGTGGTCCAGGCGATCTGATTATAAATATCTTTTATCAGCAACCATGCCCCGTTACAGCTTGCATCATACATCGTTGTATCTGGATTTCCCTGATGTACAACCAAATGATTATATGGCACGCCACCGAGATTTAGCTTGACCTCTGACCCCACCGCCAAGGTGCTAATCGCTATCCCCGCCATAGGCGTACACACTCCATAGGCCATAGGGCTTGTCTGCCAACCGTAGGTACAGCGGATAAATACCCGCACATGGTGGACTACACCATTTGTAAGTCCCGACAGGACACACGATAGCGTCCCCGTCCCCGGCATTACCACGACCGACACGCCGTCCGATGGGCCGCTGGGCATGTGGGTGTTGGCAGTCACGACGTAGTATTTGACCAGTGAGGCGTATGCCGCGTCCACCGCGCTAAAGGTTGCGTCTATTTTGCCGTCCCCGCCTTTGAGCGTGAGGTTCTCCACCTGCGGCGCAAGGTCGCGGGTGTTAATCCCGCCAAAGGATAGGGCCTTGCCTTTTATGTCTGACATGGGATCACCTCCTTATGCTGTGAGCGGGCTATAGCTGCCGTCCGGGTTGGGTTCTGGGGCGAGGAGAAAATCTGACGGAAAAATAATTATGGAACGAACTCCAATTACACTTGTTCTGTCTGTGCTGGCAAGACTGCCATTCTCAGCAGGTGCAACTGGGCGAGAATAATCGGAATTGGAACTTCTTGTCCACCACATAGTTTTAACCCCATTAAAGTAGGCTACCCTTTTCTGCCTTGCAACTTCACTAGATCCTGATAAAAAATAATTTAGCTTTTTTCCATCCAATGATATGTTCCATTCGCTACTATTTAGCCCTAGCTCAAATGAGGCTGGCAAAAAAACCTTTGTAAGTAACCCGTTTTCACCTGAATTAACCGATGTTTGGGACAAGCTCCTTGCGTATGGAATTTTAACCTGCTTAATGGCGTTCTGAATTCCACTATTAAACAGCCCCAAATAGGTGGTATTAAGGTATTCGTGAACCGCACTTTTTGCATAATTGGTGGCAGAAAGGTCTCCCCATGCTCTTTTTTCGTAGATATCTTTAATCATGCACCATGCTCCGTCACAACTCGCGTCGTACAGCGTCGCGTCCGGATTCCCCTGATGTACAACCAAATGATTATATGGCACGCCACCGAGATTTAGCTTGACCTCTGACCCCACCGCCAAAGTGCTAATCGCGATCCCCGCCACCGGCGTAGCCGTCCCCACCGCGTCCACGCTGGTCTGCCAGCCATTCTCACCTCTCACATAGAGCCGCACATAATACTGCACCCCATTGGTAAGCCCCTCGATGCTCGCGGAGATAACCGCATCCCCGATTGCCCCGACCTGCACGTCCTTAATCTGTACGCCGTCCATTGGGGAGGTCGGCGCACTGCCGGGTTTTGCAATGAGCCGGTAATACTGCCCGAGATACAGCCACTGTGAGGTGATCCCGGTAAAGGTGCAGTCGATCCTGCCGTTACCGCCCTTTAAGGTCAAATTAAGCCCCTGCGGTGGGATCGTCTTTGTACTGATCCCGCCCGCGCCTAGTTCTTCGCCGTAGATCACGCTACCACCTCCACAGGCGTTAAGGTCAGCTGCACCGTGATGTTACTCTCTGGGATCGCTCCAAATGCTTTTGCCGTAGCTGTGCCATTGTTATTGTCAATCCGTAAGGTTACGCCCGCGTCCATAAGGGCAAGCTGTGTGTCGTCGTCCACGCTGATCCCAATGCGCACATCGTCCACAATGGAGCTATGCGTTACCGCCTGCGTCCACATCTCGCGGGTGCTGTCCTTGACCCATGAGGCCACGGGGAGGGTTACGGTGATGAGGTCGGATGGGTCAGCCTTGCCATTCCAATCCGCTTTTTCAGCGGGCGTGACAAACATCCTCGTATCCGTCTCGTCAATCATCTGTGCGCTGTGCGTGGCCGGATGGACATAGTTGTTCGCGTTCTCTGCAATCCCCGCGAGTTTTTCCTTTTCGGCGGTGGTGTAGTCGTTCGTGGACAGGCCCTTGCCGGTTACAACATCCACTTTCCCCGCAAGGCCGGTTTCCAGCTCTGTCCTTGTCGCGTAATCCCCGCCCACAATCTCCGCCGCCCGGTCCGCCTCGCTCTTTGCCCGGTTCGCCTCACTGGTCGCTGTCTGCGCCGCCGCAACCGCCGTGGAGGACACCTGCGCGGCCTGTTCCTTATAGAACTTCGCATTGTCGGTGTCCTCGCCCGTCCGCGTCCCTGTGCCACCCTTTGCGTAGCTCTGGGAAAGTACCGCGTTTGTGGACGCTTCGGAGGCTTTGGAGGTTGCCGTATTCGCCCCAGCCTGCGCTGTATTGGCCGAAGCCGCTGCCGCTTCCTTGCTTGCCTGTGCTGCTGCCGCACTCTGCTGTGCCGCCGTTGCATTCGTCTGGATCTCCGTCACCGCGTCCACTGCCAGCATTGCCAAAGTGATACTGTTGTTTCGCACAGTGGCCGACACGCCCTTATTGTTGCCCGTCCCCGTAACGGTAAAGGCAATGGTATCGGTATTGGAAAAAGTGTAGGTGTCAATGAAGGATGAAAGGCTCACCCGCTGCTGGGTTCCATCTTCCAGTACGAGAACAAAATCCGTCCCGTCCAGGTAAACGTCCAGCGCTATTTTTTCAATTCCCGTGTCAGTGCTTACACTGGTTCCGTCCTTTTTGGTGACTGTGATTACTCCCGTATCCATATTGATAGTGATATCCTGCACCAGCGTATTGGTTTCTGTCCCGATCTCCGCGTCGGCTTCCGCTTTGGTGTAGCAGTCGTCAACCAGCACCTTTAAAGCCGACAATATGAGCTGCACCGTCTGGCCGGTTATGCCCGTGACCTGTGCTCCGATGTTTTCCGCTCCTGCCGTGGAATCGAGCAGGGTTATCAAGTCGTTTATCTTGCCCTTGGCAATGACGTTTTCCGCCACGTTGTCAAAGCGGGCTTTCAGCCACGCGGCCTGATTATTAATTGTATCCGGTAATGCCTTCACGTTCTGATTCTCGAAATCAGCATCCGTAAATTTCAAATCCGTTAACGCGCTCAAAATCTCACCTCTATTTCACGTAATTCCCAATGGTGTACCGCTTTTCAATGCCATAGATCCCGAATCCTTCGCTCAAAGCGTCGTTTCGCACGATGATTTGCAGCATGATATACTTTTTGATCTTCGTGTTGAATGGCACCACCTGCGGGGTGTCGATGGTGTTGAAGGTAAAGCGGTTAAAGTCGATCTCGTCCCAATCGAAAATATCCATTGTGGCATACTTGATCTCCCGCCCGAAATCCTTTTCGGTTCGCGCTGTGACCTTGACGGAAGAACGCTTGCTGGGCTTGATGAGAACGCCGCTGCCCTTTTTGACCATCGTCTTTCTGACGGTGAAATCCCCGTCGTCGTCAAACTTGGTTGCCCATTCAGCCACCACCGGCGCGTTGTCATCGTTATACCGGGTCATAAGTTCAATGTCGGTGTTGAATTTGCAGATTCTCCCGTCGTTCGTCCCGAAGAACAGTTCCCCGTCGTGTTCCATAATCACCACCGCCGGGATATTCGTCCAGTGATAGCACCGATACGCATAATCCCCCGTGTACTGGTTGACCTGCTCCTTTCTGCTGTTCGCATCCAAAAGATAGGCATTCCCATTCACCACCAGCACATAGTAGCCGTTCCATTCGGTCGCCACCGCGTTTTGCAGGTCCGGTTCCTTCCGAAGCACCGCGTCCACAAAATAGCTGCGGTTCTTTAGTGTCCGCTCGTAGGTGATAAGATTGGAAGTGACCGCGTATACGCCTGTACGGGCAAGGAATAACGGCTCGTCTTTCAGGGTTGCAAAACAGCCTCTTGCGATTGCCCCAACACCCGCAACCCCCTGTTTAAGCGGAAACTGTACGCCGCCGTTGGAATCGAGCTGCGCAGAGCGCATATAGACGGTGCTGTCCTGCTGGTTTTCCTCTTTGACCACCGCCAGATATTCACCCAGCCGGAGATATCCCATAATCGCGGTGCTCTCGCCGCCTACGTTCGCGTAGGTAGTGTCACCAAAGTAAGAAGGGTCGTTAAGGCCGCTGTACCAGTCGGTATTGCGCATATCGGGATTGCCGGAAATAAACACCCGGTCGTTCGTTCCCACGCCGTATCCCGCCGCTATGGTGCACTTCTTCACTCGGTCGGCATAGTCCTTGTACTCTTTTGTGAAGGTCACATAGAGGTTGTCCGCACCATCCACCAGCGGGCTTGGCATGGTCGCCTTGAAGGTGATTGTGCCTTTTTTAAGGTCTACTGTGTAGTCTGTAGTTTCGGTTTTCTTAACCTCATTTAGCTTCACTTCGTCCACGCTCTTAATGTCCGTAGCCGAAAGCTGATAGGTCTTTTCCGAGGTTGTTAGAAAGCGGTTGATCTGTTTGCCGGAAAGCAGGTTGATCGCCTCGTAAGGCACACCGCCGCCCGTAGGGGCACGCCCAATTACCGTGGTTGGGACAAATGCCACGTCCACCACGTCTTTGAGCTGCATGGTTTTTTCCGGCACGTCGGTTGTTTCCCCTTCTGCGGGCTTTACATAATCCGGGTTGTCGAATTCCCCGTAAACCAGGTATTCCGCGCCGGTGAGGAACCACATCTTCCCTGCCATTGTAAAAGCGGTAGATTTTGCGTTATGGATGTTCTCCCGGATCACCTGCGGGTTTTCTCCCGGCTTCCACAGGTAGAGCTTGGAGGCCCCATGCGCAAAATAATAGAGCTGTTGCTTCAACTTTACGCACCAAAGACCATTTACCGGCGCTTCAAGCTGAAAGAGCGTCCGCCACCCCAGCCGCTTTTCCGGGTTCCCTCCGTTGTCACTTATAAGATTTGGGCACCACGGGCTTTTGTCCTCCCCGATCTGCGACGGGTCGGTGGACATATCCACGCCTTTGAGCTTTGTGTATTTCGTTAAATAGATCTTTGGAGATCCGCCTGCAATCCGTACCGGCTTCATGCGTACACATCCTCTATGTCTTGTGGTTTCACCTGTGTTAAAGCGTTTACAGCATTCACGTACTGGCTGTTGAAGTATCCGACCTTATCCATGTCCATATCGTCATAGACCAGTTTTTCCGCCAGCCCGTAGGGCATTGCCCCGATTACAAGATCATCCTCATAAGGGATTTCATCGGTGAATGCGCTAACCCTCGGCAGTTCTGTGAGCGGTTCCTTCCCGCGCACCTCACGAATGGCATTGTTCACGCTGAAAAGCCCTGGCAAAAGCAGATTGATTAACGCGGGGGAGAATGTTTTATAGTCCCCCGCCGTCTGTTCATCCTCAAAAATCAGGGCCAATGCCGCCTTATATACATCCTCTGCGGTCATGTGCTCACTCCTTTAAAAAACGGGACGGGGACGCATATCCCCGCCCCGTTGGTTTCCCGGTGCGCCTGTGATTAAGCTGTCAAGGTGACGGTCGCAACCTCGGAAGGATACGCGCCGTCTTTATAGGCATAAGCCTTTACAACGGTTCCAGCGCCTGTGCCCGCTGCGGTTCCGATTTTCGCGGTCTCGCTGTAGCGCGGGTCGGTGCCATCGGTGGTGAATTTTACGGTCGCGCCGGAAGGCGGAGTGATCGCGCCGGTCGCCGCCGCAATGGTCGGGGCTGCAAGCACAGTGCCCGCGCTCGAAGCGGTGTTGACCTCCACATAGATGCCATCCGCCTTTGCGCCGATCACGAACACGTCATAGTAGAAGCGGCCTTCCATCAGGTTGCCGGAGATTCCGGGCGGGTCCTGGTGGAGTTTGGTTTCCGCGATCTTCGCCGGGGCAGTCGCGGAGTTCTTGTAAACGATCATGAAGTTCACGTTCGCGGGCCATCTTCCCGCCGGGACCTTGACGACCTTCATGTTGTCGTATTCGCCCACAACACCCTTTGCAAGCGCCTTCTCCGCGAGCTTGTCAACTGCGAGAAACTCATCCGAGTGTTTCAGATACTTGTAAGTTTCGACCGGCATGTAGAGGGTGCGCCCATCCTGCGGGACCTCCTTGTCGTCGAGATACTGTACCGCGTCGGAAATCCGGTCGCAAACGTTCGATTTGGAAAGCGCCGTCCCGTTTCCGACGATCTTGCCCGCGAGCTGCGCCAGCCGTTCAAAGGTGTATTTGTCCTTCATCGGGACAACCTGCTCCTTAATTTCAAGGCCCAGCATCCGACCCGCCGCCTTGATGCCCTGCTGATCCTTGTTATTGCCCTTATCGACCGTCAGCGAGAAGGATTTATCCTGCGTCATGGTCATTTCCTGCACGGTGTCCTGGATCTCGGTGGGGGTGCCGTACCGGCTGGTTCCGCTGCGGGTGTAGTCCACAAGCGGGACGGTCTGCGGGGTGCTGATCTTGACGGTGCGAACGCCCGAAAAGCTGTATTCGTCGTTCAGTTTTCCATCAATGAGGGATTCACTTTTAAAGACGGTAGCGATCTTAGAGGAATACTTGGTATGTAGATTGATTGCCATATTAATTCGTCCTTTCCGTTTTACCGGAAAGCAAAGGGCTTATCTAAATACGCTGGAAAAAGCGTCCATAAACCCGTCAGGGTCATCTTCTGAAAGTTCGCCTGTTGCGCTTCCCGGTGAAGTCTCTTTGTTCTTCTGGTTCTGCTCAAACATGGCGATTTTCTGACGAAGCTGTTTATTTTCCCATGCGCGGTACGCCGATAGCGGCTTTTCACCTTTTGCAACGGCTTGGATGACCTCAGGCGGGAACTCCTTGATACCGGGATACTCCCGCGCAAGCTCAACAAAGGCCTGCCTCTGCTCCTGCTGTCTGCGCTGCTGCGCCTCCATTGCCTCCCGCTGCCGTTTGTCCTGCTCGAGCTGCAATAGCCGCCTTGCGACATCCTCCGGCACACCCCGGCCCACTTCCTGCTGCACGCGGGCCTCCTGTTCCTGGCGCATGAGTTCCTGCACATACTGTTCGCGGGTCATGCCCGCCTGCTGTGCGTAGCGGTCGAGGATCTGAAATTCCGGTGCGTTTCGCATTCGGTCGTATTCCTGCCGTACATGGTCATAGTCAAGGCCCTTCTGCGCATTCATAATGAGGTCGTCAAGCCCCATCTGCACTTCCTGGCCTAAGTGCTTGAGGGTGTAAACCGGTTGTTCCGGCTCCTCCTGCTGCGGATTTTCCGGCTCTGGATTGGTTTCTTCCTCTGCCGGTTCAGCTTCTTCAAAAATATCGTCCAACTCCGACGGATTGGTTTCTTCCATCGTTTCCATGATCTCTTCGTTCATAAATAATCTCCTTCCGGTTGGTGTCCCCGGTCATGCGCCGCTTTGCGGTTGGTGTCCCCGCTTCGGCGGCTGGTGTTTATATAAGATAGGGGAAGAACCCCCTCATTCGATAATCTTGCCGATTATTGCACATACAATTGCGATTAAAAAGATGAGCGCCCACGGAATCCAGAGCGGGCCCAGTACCCATGCCCAATGCCATGAAATAACGCCAACAAGCTTTAAAACGATAAACGCAATACTTAAAGCGCCGAAGAACCCCAGCCCTCTTACTCTGATAACTTCGGGATCATACTTTTTCATCTTCCGCCTCCTGTTCTCCGACTACTTTCCCGTACAGCTCACATTGGGGGTTGCGGCATTGGAATACCAGCTTGTCCGCCACCTGCTTCGGGTCTGTCGCTATATGGCACATCGGGCAAAAATCCATTCTGCGCCACCTCCTGTTCTTTCAGTTTCGCGATCAGTTTTTGTTTGTTCTTGATATATCCGTCAGGAATCGATTCCAGATATAATACCGCGTCCTGGATAATCCCCCGTGAGAAAAGGTTGTCAATGGTCGATACCTGCGCCAGCTCCGACCAGTACGACGACGCGCCCACATCCACATTGAGCTTTAGGAACAGATTGTTAAGCTGAGAGAAATCGAAAACTGCTGTCTGCGCGTCTCCGTTCGCGTCGCTGAAATTCACCTCACGCACGCCATAATTGACCCGCATCATGTCCAGAAAGATCCGGTAATAGTCCTCCACGAACTGATAGAAGGACATCCTTTGCAATTCCAAAGGCACCTGTGAGGACTTTTGCACCGCGATAATCGCGCTCGTATTGTCCGGCCTGATGTTTCCCAGCGCCGCGTCCGAAGCGCCCATCGTGTCCCGCGTATAGTCGATGATCTTTTCAATCAGCATGACCACCTGGCTTGACATGTCCGCGCCCCCGATCTCCCTTGATACCGCCTCGTTCGGGTTTCCTTCGACCGGGATTGCCTGCCCGACTTTGTTTGACCATCCTGTCGGAATCATCTGCCGGTTATAAGCAATCTTTGGGAATGCCATCTTCTTGACATGCTCCATGCTCATAGCAAAGAGCTTGTTTATGAAAATCTGGTTCGGGATTAGTCCAGTGATGCAGCTTTGCCCGTGGTAACAGTTCTTGATCTTGTCCCAAGAAAAATAGGTGATGGGATAGAGCTTATACCCGGTATTAACCGGTTTCTTTATGACAACGTTCTGCGTAGCCTTTGTCCACCATACGGTGTTGTCCTGCTTCCAGAACTTGATAAGCACCGTAACCTTTCCTGTCTCGTTCTCGCGGTTTATTCCGTTCGGGTCGTCGTCCGCGAGAATCTGCTCGATATTGTCCTTGCTCACGCCATTTGCTTTGGCTTCCTCCTTGACGGATTCTACCGTCTTGCGCATTACCAGCATGATATAGGGCTGCTTCTGCACGTCGCAGAGCTGCGGATTACCGAACAGGACGTTCGTGTTGTCGATTTCCTCCGCTTCAATGCGTCCCATTGCCATATCCCCGAGTTGTTCGCCCGCATCGAAGTAAAAATACATGCAAGCGTCGCCGTCTACGGCTGCGTTGCGGATTGCGTCACGGTTTTTCGAGTTAAGCTTTGCCAGTTCCTTGATCTCATCTAAACTGGAGGAAATAATTTTCAGCGCAATGTCGGTTTTCTCATCTGCCGTACCGGAGAATAAAGACACCTGCGCCGCAACATCATCCGACACGATGGTTGCAATGAAATAGCTGACCACGCGCTTTAAGATATTGATAACCGGCTTGTCCAGGTCAGGAGCATTTACACCTTTCCACTGGTTCCCGATGAAGAAATCCTCATTCTGCCGCACCGTCTCATACAGGTTGATTTCCTGATTGTAGGATACGGCCTTTTCATACTCTGCCCATATTTCCTGCGGCTCCGTCTTAATCTTCATGTGCTCCCTCCTGCGGCCTGCCGTCGTACTCCCACATGTTCATGAGCTGTTCTTCCTTCGTGGGCTTGCCCGTTTTTACCGGCGGCTTTTCCTCCAGCCGATCAACCCGTTCTTTCAGCTCCCGGAACTCTCTAAACCAATGCAGCATATTACCCTCCAAATCCTAAGAATTCGTCTATCTGCTCTTCGTACTCGGGCGGCGCGTCCTCGTCCTTTGTTGCTGGAATTAAAGTAGGAATTGGCCTTCCCGCGACAAAGTACCGGATCGCATCCGGCCCGTGGGTGAATTCGTGCGGCTCGTTCGCGCAGTCGTTCGGGTTCTTTTTGTCAAACTGCAAGGCCGGTATTGATTCTATCAGGTGTTCACAGTTGCGGAATACCCGAAGGTTTGCGGCCTCTGCCCCGGTTTCGTCTATGGTTGGCTTTAACCACTCTTTCAGGTTGTACCAGCCCTGTACGCGGTCATTCTTGGCCTTTACAAGATAGATCCCGTATTCCGCAAAGATATCCGCAACACTCTTTCCCGTGTCCTGCCGCCTGTTCCACAGGTCGGGTGGCGCAATATAGGTATCGATCTTTTCATTCGTGGCGGCCATGATTTTCTTCGCCGCCTCAGAGATAATCAGGCCGGATTCGTATATTTCACGGTATACATAGGCCCGCCCGGTTGTATCCACCGCGATCCAGTATCCCGCCAGCATATCCAGCCCGTAGTCCATTGCGAAGTACCGCCGCCAGTGTGCCGGGATCGGGAAAGGCTCCATGACGTGTGTTTTCTCGCTCCACTCGCTGAAATACTGCCCGGCAAAGACATTCCAGTCGCCATCCAGCCATGCCCGCCTGAGATCCTCCGGCAGGTTTTCCAGCATCTTCACATAGCCGGTATCCTGTTCAACCAAGGCCCTATTGTCGTATACCCTGGCCGCAATGAAGGTGTAATCCTCTGGGTTCTCGCCGTTTTCGTACCGTTTGGTGATAAACAGGCGTTTGACCCATTCATGCCCTACGCCGCCCGGATTGCAGGTGAGATACATCCGCTTCGGGAAAGGGTTTGCACCGCGCAGGCAGGCCGTCAGGGTGTCGTATTGGAACTTGGTGAACTGCGTCGCTTCGTCGATGAAGATAACGTCAAATTCCTGTCCCTGGTATTGCAGCACATCCGCTTCGCCGTCGCAGTAGCCAAACCGCAAACGGGAACCATTCGGAAAGATAAATGCCTTTTCGCTCTCTTTATACTGCGCGATCCCTGCAAGGTCGGTCATGAGCGGCAGAATGTGATTTTCCCTTAGCTCCGGGAAGGTCCGCCGCAAGAGCAGCATGCGGATGCCCGGATAGTTCACCGCCATGAGGATCGCTTTCTTGCGCACCGCCCAACTTTTGCCGCCGCCACGTGATCCGCCATATGCCACAAACCGGCTGCGGGCAAGGAAAAATTCCTTTTGCTTCTCGTTGGGCGGGGCGATCAGCTTAACCGGCATAATCCTTTACCTCATCTGACAGGGCGATTTTGATATCTCCTCCGTCTTTCCCGGAAAGCTCAGTCTTATCAGTGAACAACTTAAAGTACCGCCCCAGCAGCTCCAACGCCTTGACCTTATCATGGGTCTTAACTTTTAGCCCCTCTCTGGTTTGTTCATATCCGGCAATAGCGGCCCGACGTTCTTCTGGGATGTTTTTTGTCTCGAACACCTCAACTGTCTTATAGGCTCGTACCTCCTGATGTGTTTCTCCGTCATCGCCTATCACATCGGTTAAATACTCCCGTTCAATCACCTGCGCAAAATCAGATCCATTTGCCATTGCCACCGCCGCCAGTTCCCGCAGCACGTCCTTGGCTGTCACAATACATTCGTCCTCCGCCTCTTGTACCAGCCTGGATCGCAATTCTTCATACCTTGCGTATACCTTGGGTTGCGCGAGCAGCTTACTTGCGGTTTCGTCTACCGTCTTGTCACTACTTTTACAATTCGGGTAAGCCGTCCTGTATGCTTCTCGCTGGCTTTTTCCCTCTATGAGCAGTTCTATAAACCGTTCTTGATTTGGGGTTATTTTCATGGCGCTATTCTTTTTTTCTCCCACAAAATCACCCCTTCAAAAGACTTATCTCCCGGCAGATCGCCTCATACTGTGCATTAAGATCCCTCAACTCCGCTTTTGCCTCCCTGCGCTTCTTCCCGGTCTTGTGGATTAAGCGCTCATTGATCTCTATGCGCTCGCGTAAGATACGCACCCGCTCTTGTTCCAGTGTTTCCGGGTCGATGGTGAACACCCCTTTTGGAAGAGTAGGCATACTTTTCCCGGTATGCCAGCGGGTGAAAGGAGGCCATAAAATGAGTTAGCTTGCGTCTCTCTGCGCTGGGAGATATGCCGCAGGATTATCTAATATCGCCTTTACGCCGTGATAATCTTGACCAAGGTTGAGAAGTCCCTGTATAATACTTTCATACTTGATGACTTCTTTAAGCTGCTGCGGCGTTAATAGCTCCCGGACGTTGAAGTCATTCGGTTTATCATGCAATTCCCGAAGCTGTTTTGCGTTGTATCCAGTAACATGCTTATAAACCAAGTCAGTGAATTGCTTATATGCCCATCTTTTGTTTGGACTTTCTGGAATCAGTTCTTTGATGATATCTGTGAATAACCGGCGTTCCGCCTTGGAGCGGACGCGGACAAATTTTAACTCCCTGTAGCGCTTTTCGGCCTCGATGAAATACCGGCGAATCATTTTCCCCTTTTCACTGCGCTCCAACATCGCCATTTCCTTGGCCGTATCCATCGTTAAAATATAATCTATTTTGTTCGATCCGCCGCGAGTGCTTTGCTCGCCAGATTTGGCGAGCAAACAAAAGTCAACATTTTCTACAGCATCAATCTCCGCTAACCGTCCTTTGATCCAGTTGGAGAAATCCCGACCCACGCCAAGGGCTTCCCATAACTCACGGGCGTTTACTACCTGTTCATGTTGATTGCTCCCATCTATGCAGTTCTTCTCATAAATGGGGATGATGCTGCTCTCAAGCGTTGTCATTTCATCAAATCGTTTCATCTTTCACATTCCTTTCTCCTAAGTCAAAGGTAACTTTTTTATATAGCGCTGGAGCGGGGCCGTAGGTACGAGCTACGGCACAACACAAACGCTACCGCGCTCATTTGTGCTGCTGGGCTACTGTTCCCCGCGTGTTGCCGTCTTTCCGGCTGTCAGCAGGTGGTTTCCCTTTCCTGCGCCCTCTCGTTATGGGCTATGCACCGTCGCTTATTCCGGTGTGTCAGCAAGGTCTATCGGTTGGCTTTCCGTCCGGCTTTCACGGATGGGTGCGACCCAGCTTCACTATCACTGCTTGCGTTTTAACTCCAGCACAGGATCACGCACAACCTTGTGTGGCCCTCCCCGCATACTGGCTGGAAGCATACGGTTCTTCGGATACTTTGACCCGCTTAGATTGTCTGATACATCCAGCAGCTAAATTCCGTAGAGATTTAGCCCCGCGTCTTACGGTCGCGCTGGAATCGACGCATCGATAAGATCAGTTTTCAGCGGGCATGTTGGCGGGTTAGCACTCCCGCATCTACTAGCCGTTACGCGCAACGGGTCGGCGGCTGCTCTTTCCGCCCTCAACATTTGGCAGATTCCGTCTCTACAAGCTCTGCCAAGCTCAGTCGCTTTCTACGTGTCGGCACACGGGTCGCAGGCTTCGCAAGTTTCTGCGACACGTTCACTGTTTGCCGTCTTTCCGGCTGTCAAAGTGATCGTCCCCTGTATTGCCGTCTCTCCGGCCGTCACGCTGTTGTGGCCGCGTTGCCCCCCAGTTCGCATGGAGTAGCGCCTGCTGGCGGGACTTTCGCCCCTGTACGCTGCCAGCTTTGGTATTGGTACCGCATCCGGCTCGTGCACCCTTTGCGGCATATATCCCGCTTCCCGCCCCTCCCAGCTTTTGCTATGCCGGGCCGTCCCATATTCGGATCAAAAACAAAAAGAGCCGGTCAACCGTCATTACGACAGTTAATCGGCTCATGTACTATGTACTTTGCTCTCTACACGATTAAGGAAAGCTCGAACGTGTGTCCGCAACTTTTACATACACAGGTGATAACCTTAATCATGGGATTCTTTTTTAAGGGGAACAGCTTTTTGTGGCACTTTGGGCAACGTACCCACCCGTTTACAATCATATATCTCTATACCTCCATTATAGCATATATCCCTCCAAATTGCAAGTTACATCTTTGTTGGTACTAATAGCCGCTTTCTGTATGCTGCCCCACTCCTGTATAAACCACTCTCTCCAATCGGCACAACTCCTCAACTCGTACTCTCTGTTGTGATAAATGGGGCATACTCTCTTTTTGCAGGTGTCACATGGGTAAATCATGGCT